>JBQCFH010000518.1:0-3879 GCA_051959385.1 Rhizobiaceae bacterium
CCGGATCGATTGCGGCATAGACGACATGCGCCGTCATCGCCATGGGTAGGTCGTGCAAGGCGCGGAACGGCGCGAAGTCATGCTCACGCAGCTCTTCCAGCGACGCCATCACCGTCGGCAGCTCGAAATGCGTGTCCGCCCCGGCGCGGCCGTGGCCGGGAACATGCTTCATGACCGGCAGGACGCCGCCGGCCAGGAGGCCGTCGGCCGCCGCCCGGCCGAGCGCCGCCACCGTCTCGGGGTCCCGGCCATAGGCGCGCTTTCCGATCACGTCATGCGCGCCTTCCACCGGCACGTCGAGCACCGGCAGGCAGTCGGCGTCGACGCCGCAGCGCGCGAGATCGAAGGCATGCAGCCGCGACATCAGCCATGCCGCGCGCAGCCCGGCCCCACGGTCCCGCCGGTAAAGCTCTCCCAGCGCCGCCGCCGGCGGATAGTTCGGCGCGAGCGGCGGGCGCAGCCGCTGCACGCGCCCGCCCTCCTGGTCGATGAAGACCGGCGCATCCGGCCGGCCGACGCAATCGCGCATGGCGGCCGTCAGGTCGCGCAGTTGCCCGGCCTCGCCCACATTGCGCGCGAACAGGATGAAGCCCCACGGCCGCTCGTCGCGATAGAAGGCGATTTCGTCCGGCGTCAGGGCGAGACCCGCCGCGCCAAAGATCATGCGTTTTGATTCGCTCATCGGCCGAGGATAGCGCGAAGGCGCGCGAGCCGCACCACCCCGCTGGAGATGGCTCAAGAACAAGTCGCGCAAGGGTCGTTAAGCGTGACGCCTGTGAAATCACACCCCCTCCGCCTCGCTACGCTCGGCACCTCCCCCGTCGAGGGGGAGGAGGGCGGCGAGCTTGGCGCCCTCCCTCCCCTCGACGGGGAGGGTCCGGCCGATAGGCCGGGGGTGGGGTGAAAATCCCGAAGAGTCAGATGGCATACCGTTGGTACAAGCCGCCGCCTTGAGGCGACGGCCTTGGATCGGCATGTCAGGCGGCTATCGCTATTTCGACACGAAGCAGCTTCCGCCGGCCGCCTTGTACTTGGTGCAGAGCGCGATGGCGTCGTCCTTGGAGCCGGCCGCGATGCGCACGCGGTAGTAGGTGCCCTTGCCGGCGACCTCCGCCTTGACGATGTTGACGGCATGGCCGCCGAGGACGCTGGCATAGCGGCGCGCCATATTCTGGTAGGAGGTCTGCGCGGCCTCCGCCGTCGGCTGCGAGGCGATCTGCACGGACCACTCGCCGGAAGCCGCCGTCACGGGCGCTGGCGCCGGCGCGGGCTCCGCCGAGGCCACCTTCTTCGGCGCCGCCCCGACGATATCGACCGGCTGGTCGGCGGGCCGCGAGGGCGCCGGCGCCACCTTCACGGGCGTGCTGATCCGGCCGCGGTCCAGGCGCTCGACCGGCTTGGCCGCCTCGGGTTTCGGCGCTTCGGCCGGCTTCACATCCGCCTTCGCCATTGCGGCCATCGCATCTTCCGTCGAGGCTGCGGGCTTTGCCGCGGCGGTCTTGGCCTGCGGCGCTTCCCTCGGCTCCGGCGCCGTGGCCGGCAGCGCCGCCGCCGGCGGCGTCTGGTCCTTCGCCTGTGCCGGAGCGGACGGCTGGCTTGCTGCCGCCGGAGCCGGATCCTCGCGCGGCACCATCGTGCCGTCGGCGCGGACGATCATCGTTTTGACCTTGTGCGGGGTCACGGTCAGGACATCGCTGTCGGGCCGCTTGGGGGCCTCGGTCGGCGTCAGCCTCTCCTCGCCCTTCGGCGCGGCCTTGATCAGCTCGGCGATATCCTGCGAGGTCGAGGTCTTGCCGGCCGCCGGCGCAGGCGCCGGAGCATTGGCGCCGGCCTTGGCGTCGGCAGGCGCGGACGCGACATCGTCATCCTTGCTGCGGCCGGGCGCGATATCGGCCCCGGCCGCGCCGGCCTGGTCGTCCTCGAAGACGCCGGGCAATGCCGTGTCCTTGCCGCGGGCGGAGATATCGACCGGCTTCTCCTCCGTCGAGACGAGCTTCTTCTGCTCCGGCGCCACCTTGGCGCCGTCCTCGACCCGCTCGTAGACCTTGTTGTCCTGGTTCGGCACGTTGACCCCGCCGGGGTTCTTCGGCTTGACCTTGACGGGGCGCGCGTCGGCCTTCAGCACCACCGGCTCGTTGCTCGTGGCGTTCCCGCCGCCCGAAAGCGCGAAAGCGCCAATGCCGCCGAGAAGCAGGACGCCGACGGCCACGCCGGCGAGCAGCCGGCCTCGGCGGGGCAGGCGGCGCGCGTGCCGGGCCACATAGGCCGGAGCGGCCTGGCCGGGCGACAGCTCGTCCCTGCCCTGCCCGGCCGCGAATTCGTCCGGCAGGAAATCGCTGTCGTCGAAGATCAGCTCGTCCTCGTCGGCCGCGCCGCGCATCTCCGCGAAGCTTGAAGTCATGGCCGCGGGCGCCGGCGCAACTTCGGCGGCTGCCCGGCTGCCGATGCCGAGCTCCTCCGCGAACAGGCGCTCTATGTCCATCGCCGTCGCCGGCTGGGGCCTCTCCTCCGCCACGGCGGCTTGCCGGATGGCGTCGGTGTGCTGGGAAAGCGTCTGGAATGCGTGCTCGAACTCCTCGTCGAGCTCGTCGTAAACCGGCGCGGCGGGAGCGGGTTCCTCGAACACCGGCACAGGAATGTCGAGGTCGTCGGCCACGGCGACGGCCGGCTCGAAGACTTCCGTCGTCTCGATATCGGGCGTCGTGTCGGACGCCGCTTCCGCTTCGGCCATCGGCTCGATTTCGGATGTTGCCCCGATATCGCGCGTGTCGTCGGCGCCGGCGGCCGGGGCCATGTAGGCGTGCATCGCATCGGCCATCAGGTTGATGTCGGCCGTCGCATAGCGTTGCTCCGCCGGTTCCGGCGAGGCTGCGGGCCTGATGTCGACGAACGGGATCGCTTCGCTCCGGCTCGAATCCGAACGGTCTTCCTCGATTTCGTCTGCGTTCAGCGCCGATTCCAGGCTCTCCGCATCCAGGGCCCAGTCGTTCTCTTCGAGATAGCCGGCGGACGCCGCATCGTCCCAGGTCTCTTCATGCGGGGGATTTTCCGCGATCGGAGCGGCAGGCGCCGGCTCCTCCGCCGGCTTTGGCGCTACATTCGCTTTCAGCGGATCGCGGCGCTGCGGCAGGCCGCGGTCGGTGCCGAGCGCCGCCAGGATGTCGAACGGATCGATCGCCTTCGCGCGCGGCTTTTCCTCGGCGGGCGCGGCGGTGCCCGCCTGGCCGGAAGTCCCTGCGTGCAGCCTCGGGGCGGCTTCGCGATATTGCTGGGCCGCCGATTTGAACGAACGGATGTCGAAGACCGGCGCCTCGACAGCCCCGTACTGCCTTGCGGGCGCTTTCTCTTCCGCCGTCACGCGGCTGGTATAGCCGGGCGCGGAGAAGACGGGCCGATAGACGTTGCGCTCCTCGGGCGCTGGCGGCTGCACGGCCTCGCTTTCGGGCTCTTCCATGGCTGCGGCGAGCCCGCCGGCATCGACCGTCCGTTCTTCGGCCGGCCAGCGCGGCGCAGCCTCCTGCGGCTGCGAGGAGCCGAAATCCATATCGACATCGGCCAGGCCCTCGGCGGCCGCCTCCGGATAGGCATCCGTCTCTTCGTAGGCGACCGGCTCCGGCTCGGGTTCCCGCGCCGGCTCCCAGAAATCGTCGCTGCCGGCAAGCTCCTGTTCGAGCTCGGCCGCGAATGCCTCGTCGAGCTCGTCGGCCGCGCCTGCGGCGGCCGCTTTTTCCTGTGGACAACGCGTGTCGACCGGGGCGTCGGGGCCCGGATCGAACATCCCCATCAGTTCCTTTTCGAGATCGATCTCGAAATCCTCGTCCGGACGGGGAGTCGGCTGGACGCGTGGATCGAATCCCATTATGCGCGTCAGCTCGGCAA
>JBQCFH010000519.1:0-9824 GCA_051959385.1 Rhizobiaceae bacterium
CGCCCCAACCCCGCCTCGGGGTGCCCGCCTGCCTTTTGCCGCCCTACCCCCCCCTTTGTGGGGCGTTGGGCGCCCTGGCCAGAGGGGGGTGGACGGCATGTGCTCTTTCACTACCCCTTCCATCTGAAATGTATGTCTGGGCACGTCTGGCGCGGATGGCGGCGACGACGGGACGTCGCGGGCCGTACCGTTTCGGCGACGAAAGCCGGCTGTCCTTCCGCTGCCTGCCGAGCGACATCGACCGCAACATCCATTTGAACAACGCCCGCTACATGATGCTGGCCGACGTCGGCCGCATCGATATCTTCCTGCGCAGCGGCTTCTTCCGACTCTGCCGCGAGCGCGGCTGGGCACCGATGATGGGTGGCCTGCAGACCGCCTATGTGCGCGAGATCAGGCTGTGGAGGCGGTTCGAGGTCGTCACCACGATCGAGACCTGGGACGGGAGCGAGATGATCGGCCGCCACCGCTTCCTGCTGGAGGACGGGCGCACGGCGGCACTCGTGCTGACCACGGTCGGCGTCTACGATCTCAAGGCCCGGCGCTTCATGCCGATCGGCGAGGTGTTCGCCATGCTCGGCCATCGCGACGCGCCGCGAGCGCCGGATGCGACGGAAGCTGCGTTCCTCCAATCGCACCGTATGCTGCGCGCATCCGCCAAATCGCTCGGATCGGAACCCTGAGCGGTCGCTTCTGGACAAAGCCCGGCCTCCCCGATAGAACAAGAAAGGTATTTTTTCCTGTACAGAAGGGAGCACCGCCATGCTCTCGCATGAACGCGTATGGGCGGCGATCGACGCGCTTGCCGCGCGCTATTCGCTTTCGGCATCCGGACTGGCTCGCCGCGCGGGCCTCGATTCCACCGCCTTCAACAAGTCCAAGCGCATGTCGTCCGACGGCAGGCCGCGCTGGCCTTCGACGGAATCGCTCGCCAAGATCATCGAGGCGACCGGCTCCTCGCTCGACGAACTGGTGGCGCTGATCGAGGAGAAGGCCGCATTGCCCGGCGGACCGCTGCCGAGGCAGGTTTCGCCGGTGCCGCTGGTCGGCTTCGCGCAGGCCGGCGCCGGCGGCTTCTTCGACGATGCGGGCTTTCCCGCCGGCGAGGGCTGGGACCTGATCGAGCTTCCCGGCCGCGCGCCGGAAGGAACCTATGCGCTCGGCATCCAGGGCGATTCCATGCTGCCGCTCTATCGGCACGGCGACATCCTCATCGTCGATCCCAACGCGCCGGTGCGCCGCGGCGACCGGGTCGTGGTCAAGACGACGGGCGGCGAAGTGATGGCGAAGGTGCTGGAGAAGCAGACCACCAAGGCGATCGAACTCCTTTCGCTCAATCCGGAGCACGAGAACCGCATAGTCCCGACGGCGGAAGTGGAGTGGGTCGCGCGGGTGATCTGGGCAAGCCAGTAAATACCAGGGTCACCAACATTGACCTACTATGGGGCAGGTTCACCCCCTCCGGCCCGGAGCCGGTCCTCGGTCCGGCCGGAGGCCGGACCCGTGGGTGCCATCTCCCCCGTCGAGGGGAAGGATGGCGGAGAGCTTGGCGCCCTCCCTCCCCTCGACGGAGAGGGTCCGACCGAAGGTCGGAGGTGGGGTGAGCATTCGGTGTCCGTGCTCGGGCGCATCGCGCTTTTTCTGGTCGGAGCGGCGCTGGTCGCGGCGCTTTGGGCGGGCGGGCAAAGTCTGACGCGGGCTCCGGCCACGGTCTCGGGGACGGATACGGCGGCAACCAGCGCGCAGCGACCGGCCGATCCACCCAAGGCCTCTCCGCCCGCAGAGCCGGCGCGCCGCCAAGAAAGTCCCTCAAAAAGCCCGGATGTCAGGGTGATCGCCAAGGGAAGCATTGCCGGGCCGGAGATCACCGGACCCCTCGAACGCATCGCGCCAAGGGAGCCGCTTACCGCGGCGACCAAGCCGCTGAAGCGCGAAGCTTTCGGCCCGCCGGTGCCTTCCGGCACCTTGCTTTACCAGCCCGTCGCCAAGGCCGCCGGCGAGATCGAGGCCGATGGCTATACCGTGCGGCTCGCGGGGATCGAGACCACGCCGGCCGACCGGACCTGCGCGGATGGCGGACAGTCATGGCCGTGCGGCGTCGTGGCGCGGACTGCGTTCCGCGCATGGATGCGCGGCCGGGCCGTCGCCTGCGACGTGCCCTCGCATCCGGGCGAGATCGCCACGCATTGCACGCTCGACGGCGAGGACATGGCGCTCTGGCTGGTCCGCAACGGCTGGGCGGAAAGCGCCGGCCAGTATGACGAGGCCGAGGCGAAGGCGCGGCAGGAAAAGAAGGGCATATTCGGCCCCTCGCCGCTGGCGAAGGAATAGGCAAAGCGCTGGGCGATACCGTGGCCGAGCACTTTTCACCACAGCCCCCTCACCCGGCTCGCTTTGCTCGCCACCCTCTCCCCGGTGGGGAGAGGAGCGCCGGCCGCACCGCCCGTCGTCTTCTCCCCAACGGGGCGAAGGTGGCCGCCCCCGGGTCCGGCCTCGGGCCGGCCCGAGGCCAGGCTCCGCGGCCGGATGAGGGGGGTGCAGGAGGAGTGGAAAACTGATGGGGGATTTATGGCCTGTGCCGTCGGTTCACCGATTTCGGGCGGCCGGGCAATGACAGGACAGTTTCCCGCCGCGCCCGCTCGGCGACTACCTTTCCACGCGCGATGACGCAGAGCCGCTCGCCGCGCAGCCTGAGCGCCTCGACCGGATTGCCGGCATCGAGCACGACGAGGCTGGCGCGCTTGCCGACGGCGAGCCCGTAATCGCCGAGCCCCATGATGGCGGCGCTTTCGGTCGTCACCATGTCGAAGCAGCGGCGCATGTCGGCGGGGCTCGTCATCTGCGCCACATGCAGGCCCATGAAGGCCACATCGAGCATGTCGGCCGTACCCAGCGAATACCACGGGTCGAGCACGCAATCCTGGCCGAAGCCGACGCGGATGCCCGCCTTCAGCATTTCCGGCACGCGGGTCATGCCGCGGCGTTTCGGATAGGTATCGTGGCGGCCCTGCAGCACGATGTTGATCAGCGGATTGGGGATCGCCGCCATGCCGGATTCGGCGATCAGCGGCAGGAGCTTGGAGACGTAGTAATTGTCCATCGAATGCATGGAGGTCAGGTGCGACCCCGCAACCCGACCGGCGAGGCCGAGGCGCTGGGTCTCGCAGGCAAGCTGCTCGACATGCCGCGAGAGCGGGTCGTCCGTCTCGTCGCAATGCATGTCGACCATCAGGCCGCGCTCCGCCGCGATCTCGCAAAGTTCGGTCACCGAGCGGCGGCCGTCCTCCATGGTGCGCTCGAAATGCGGGATGCCGCCGACCACGTCGACGCCGAGGTCGAGCGCGCGCAATGTGTTCGCTCGGGCGTTCGGGCTGCGGTAAAAACCGTCCTGCGGGAAGGCGACGAGCTGCAGGTCGATATAGGGCGCGACCTCCTTCCGGACTTCCAGAAGCGCCTCGACCGCCAGCAGCCGGTCGTCGCAGACATCGACATGGGTGCGGATGGCGAGCAGGCCCATCGAGACGGCCCAGTCGCAATAGCGAAGCGCCCTCTCCTTCACCGCCTCGTGTGTGAGCAGCGGCTTCAGCTCGCCCCAAAGCGCGATGCCCTCTAGCAGCGTGCCCGAAGCGTTGATGCGCGGGATGCCATAGGACAGCGTGGCGTCCATATGGAAATGCGGGTCGACGAAGGGCGGGGCGACCAGACAGCCTTCCGCCTCGACGATGCGGCCCGCCTCGGCTTCGAGCTTCGGTTCGATGGCGGCGATGCGCCCGGCCGCAATGCCGATATCGGCGGTCGCGCCGTCGGGCAGGACGCCCTGTCTCACCAGAATGTCGAAAGCCATGCGATGCGGGAACCTGTTGGAGGGAGGCGTACTCTAGCGGGGGCGGAATGAGGCTGACAAGCGCATAGGGTGGCCCGATGCATTGCCCCCTCACCCGGCTCGCTTTCGCTCGCCACCCTCTTCCCGCCGGGGAGAGGAGGCAGCGGCCGCAACGCCCCGCGTCCTCTTCTCCCCAACGGGGAGAAGGTGGCCCGAAGGGCCGGATGAGGGGGCCCTACGCCGTCGCGCCCTCGACGATCTCGTAGCCGGTATCGATCACCACGGGATCCAGAGGCCGCTGAAGGTTTTCCAGGATTTGCGCCGCCGCCACCTTGCCGATCGTGTCGCGGCGGGAGCGCATGGTGGAGAGCGGAACGGGAAGCGCCTGGCCGATCTCCAGCGCGTTGAAGCCGAAGAGCGCCAGTTCCTCGCGCGGGGCGATGCCAGCGGCAAGGCAGTGGAAGAGCCCGCCGACGGCCATGTCGTCGTTGGAGAACACGACCGCGTCGAGCGCCGGCTCGCGTTCCAGCAGTCCGGCAAGCAGCTTTCTGCCGCCTATCGTCGAGGTCGGGAAATCGGCCACCGCCTCCGCCGCCAGCGGAACGCCGGCCTCGGCAAGCCCGCGCATCATGCCTTCGTAGCGGTGGGCGGCGCGCGGGTCGCGCGCCCGATCGAGGCCGACATAGCCGAAGCGGCGATAGCCGCGCGAGAGGAGATGCCGGGCCGTGTCGTAGCCGGCGGCGCGGTGCGAGAAGCCGACGCCGAGGTCGAGCGGCGCAGAATCGATATCCATGATCTCGGCCACGCGTCCCCTCGCCCGCTGCAGCATCAGCCGCGTCGCCGGCGTATGGTCGACGCCGGTGACGATCATCGCCGCCGGCTGCCATGCCAGCATCGAGGCGACGATGCGTTCCTCCTCCGCCTCGTCGTAGTCGGTGACGCCGACGACGGGCTGGTATCCCGCCGGCGCCAGCACGGAGTGAATACCGCCCAGGACATCGGCGAAGACGGTGTTGGTGAAGGAGGAAAGGACGACGCCGATCAGATTCGAACCGGCGGAGGCGAGCGTGCCGGCGATGCGGTTCGGCATGTAGCCGAGATGCGCCACGGCGGCCATGACGCGCTCGCGCGTCGTCTCGGCGATCGGGCCCTTGCCGCGCAGGACGCGCGAGACCGTTATCTCGCTGACGCCGGCGCGCTCCGCGACATCGGCGAGCGTGTAGGCACTTCGCCCGCCCGCCGGCCGCCGGCGTTCCTCAGGGGGCGCCCGCACGTTCGCTCTCGCGCAAATTCTGCACATAGACGTTGATGATCAGCGCCACGAGCAGGATGATGCCGCGGATGAGGATCTTCAGGAAACTGTCGATGTTGATGTGGTCGAGGCCGTTGTTGAGGACGCCCAGGATCAACAGGCCGATGATGGTGTTGCCTATGCCGCCGCGGCCGCCGAAGAGGCTGGTGCCGCCGACGACCACCGCAGCGATGGCGTCAAGCAGGTAGCCGTCGAACTCGTTCTGCTGGGCGCTGCCGAAATAGGCGACGCCAAGCATGCCGGAGACGCCAGAACAGACAGCCGAGATCACCATCACGGCGGCGAGAATGAGCTTGACGTTGACGCCGGAATATTCCGCCGCCTCCCGGTTGCCGCCAACCATGAAGACGTAGCGCCCGAAGCGCGTATAGGTCAGCACGATATGCCCGACGAGCAGGAAGATGCATAACACGATGACGATCCACGGTATGCCGTGGAACGAGCCGGAACCGAGCGTCGAGACAAGGTCCGGTACGGCATAGGCGATCTGGCCGCGCACCAGCAGCGCGCAGATGCCGGCGGCGATCTGCATCATGGCGAGCGTCATGATGAAGGAGGGGATGCCGATGATCGTCAGGCCGAAGGCGTTGATCAGGCCGAGCACCGCGCAGGAGCCAAGCGCCAGAAGGATCGCCGCCCACCCCGGGAGCGGCACATTGGCGATGTTCACATAGGATTCCTGCAGCGTGAAATAGGCGACGACGATGCCGGTCGCATTGGCGATGGCCGCGATGGAAAGATCGATCTCCGCGCACAGGATGACGAAGGTCAGCCCGACGGCGATGATGCCGGACACCGATATCTGCGTCATGATGTTGGCGACGTTGTTCACCGACAGGAAGGCCGGGCTGGCGAAAGCGAAGAAGATGACCAGCACGATCAGCGTCGCGAAGGGCGCGATGTTGCGCATCTGGTTGCGCAGGAAGAGAAGCGCCCGCGAGCGGCTGGCGGCCCCATCGGTTCCTTCAAGCGGAACGGTCATCGAACGCCCTCCTCACGCGGCCTCCAGCAGCCGGTCCTTGCTGATCTTTTCGCCGGCGAATTCGCGCACGATCCGCCCCTTCTTCATCACGACGACGCGGTCGGCGAGCGAGAGCACCGTCTCCGGCTCGGTGGAGACGACAACGATGCCCATGCCCTGGTCGCGCAGGCCGCGCACGATCTTCACGACGTCTTCCTTCGCGCCGACATCCATGCCGCGGGTCGGCTCCGACAGGACCAGCACCTTCGGCGGCCATGTCAGCCATTTGGCGAGCGCCACCTTCTGCTGGTTGCCGCCCGAAAGGCTCTGCAGAGTGATGTCGACGCGCGGCGGCCGGATCGACAGTGCCTCGACATGCTTTTTGGCGATGCGGCGTTCCTCGGCCGGCTTCAGCCACAGCCGAGCGATGCGGCCGAGCACGCTGATCGACATGTTCTTGTAGACCGGCTCCTGGTAGAAAAGCATGGAGCGACGGCTCTCCGGCACGAAGGCGATGCCGGCCCGCCGCGCCTCGGCCGTGTTGCGCAGGCGGAGCCTCCTTCCTTCCAGGGCAAGCGATCCGGTCGCCGGCCTTGTCTTGCCGAACAAGGTGCGCGCCAGTTCGAGCGCGCCGCAGCCCATGAAGCCATAGACGCCGAGCACCTCGCCGGCGCGCACGTCGAGCGATATGTCGGCGAAGGCGCGTCCAGCGCCGAGATTGCGCGCCGACAGAACGACCGGCGCGTCGGGCTTGCTGTCGAGCGCGATGTCGTCCGTATAGCTCTCCTCCAGGCCCTCATGGCCCAAGCCGATCATGCGCTCGATGACCCAGGCCTTATCGACATTGGAAGCGGCCTCGGTGATGACCCGCCGGCCATTGCGGAAGACAGTCACCGTGTCCGAGACGGCGAGGATGTCATCGAGAAAATGCGAGATGAATACGATCGATCGCCCGCTCGCCCGCACCTGGCGCAGCACGCCGAACAGGCGTTCCACCTCGGGCGGCGAAAGAGCCGATGTCGGCTCGTCGAGGATGAGGATGCGCGCTCCGGAAAAGAGGACGCGGGCAAGCTCGATCAATTGCTGCAGGCCGATCGCAAGCGAACCCATGCGCGCGCGGGGGTCGACGTCGATGCCCAGGCTGGCAAGCTGCTCGCGCGCTCCGGCGACCATGCCGCGCCAATCGACAATGCCGCCCTTCGTCGGCTGCTTGCCGAGAAAGACGTTTTCGGCGACCGACAAATCCGGCGCGATGCTCAGTTCCTGGTGCACCATGCCGATGCCGGCGTCGAGCGCATCGCGGGCGGATCGGAAATGCACCGGCTGGCCGTCGATCAGCATGCCTCCCTGGTATTGCGCATGCACGCCGGCGATGATCTTCATCAGGGTCGACTTGCCGGCGCCGTTCTCCCCGACGAGGCCGTGGATCTCGCCGGCGCGAAGCACGAAATCGACATCGCGCAGCGCGGCGACGCCGCCGAACGATTTCGAGATGCCCCGCATCTCCAGACGCGGCGCTCCGTCGGAGGTGCCTTCGGCGTAAGGGTTGATGATCGTGCAGTCATGGCACGGAGGCGGAATGGGCCGGCGTGGCCGGCCCGCTCCCCGGGAGGATTGATCAGATCAGGAAGTGATCTTCCATCCACTGCATGCCAGCGGCGTTCGCCTTGGTGACCACCGGACCGTCGGTGACGACATTCTTCGGGATGCCGCCCTCACCGGTCTTTTCGCCGCCGGTGACCGCGGCAACGCCCGCGACGATTGCGCCGCCATGGATACGGCAGGACGGATTGCGGACCGTCGCAAGCATGCGGCCATCCAGCACCGCGGCAAGCGCGGGCGGCATAGCATCGCAGCCACCGATCTTGATGTCGGTGCGCTTGTGCGCCTTCATGACGTTGTAAGCGGCGAGCGCCATGTCGTCATTGTGGAAATAGGCCGCGTCGATCTTCGGATATTTGGTCAGATAGGTCTCCCAGAGCCGCGCCACCTTCGAAACGTCCCAATCCGCCGGCTGCTCCTCGAGTACCTTCACCTTGGGATATTTCTTGACGATGGAATGGAAGCCGCGCGCGCGTCCCTGGGCGCCGGTGTGGCCGAGCGCGCCCTGGGTCATGATCACGTTGCCCTCGCCGCCGATGGCGTCCATCAGGGCCTGCGTCACCGACGCGCCCATGAACTCGTTGTCCGGCGCCAGGAAGGAATGGATGTTGATCTTGTCGAGCGGCGCGATCAGCGTGTCCATGTCGATAACCGGGATGCCGGCGTCGATCATCTTCTGCACGGGCGCAGTCAGCGTGCCGATGCCGAAGGCCTGGATGGCGACGAAATCCCATTTCTGCGAGGCCATGTTGTCGATCGCGGCGCGCTGCTTGACGGCGTCGAGTTCGCCGTCGAACCAGGTCACCTCGACATTGTAGAGCTTGCCCCAGTACTCGGCGGCCTGCTTGCCCTGGGCGCACCATGTCGCCTGCAGGCCGGCATTGGAGAAGGCCGCCTTCAACGGCTTCTCGGAGCGGCCGACCGGCCCTTCGGCCGCGAAAGCCGGGCTGACGCCCAAGCCGCCCAGAAGCGCGGCGGCGCCGCCTGCCGACGCGACCGTCAGAAAATCGCGCCTGTTGGTCCTGATCCTGTCTGTCATGTCCGTTCTCCTCCCTTGGAGGCCCGTAGACAAAGCGGGCCTTGCAGAAACTATGACAGCGGTGTCAGCGGGCCGCAAGGCACCAGATGACAGCGCAATCATTTTTCCTGACGGCGTTCCGATCCGTGCCGTTTGCCCGCCCCCGGCTTTCCCGCTAAGAACCGCCGGAATTCCAAAGGGACCCCGCCATGAGCACCAAAGAAACCGCCGAAACAGCCGAAGCGCAAGCCGCGCTTCTCTCCGCCGCGCTCCCCTACATGCAGCGCTACGAGAACAAGACGGTCGTCGTGAAATATGGCGGGCATGCCATGGGCGACAACGCGCTCGGCCGGGCCTTCGCGCGCGATATCGCACTGTTGAAGCAGTCCGGCGTCAACCCGATCGTGGTGCATGGCGGCGGGCCGCAGATCGCGGCCATGCTGGCGAAGATGGGCATCGAATCGAGGTTCGAGGGCGGGTTGCGCGTTACCGACGAGAAAACGGTCGAGATCGTCGAGATGGTGCTCGCCGGCTCGATCAACAAGGAGATCGTAGCGCTCATCAACGCGGAAGGCGAATGGGCGATCGGGCTTTGCGGGAAGGACGGCAACATGGTCTTTGCCGAGAAGGCGCACAAGACCGTCACCGATCCTGATTCGAACATCGAGCGCGTGCTCGACCTCGGCTTCGTCGGCGAACCGGTCGAGGTGGACCGCACGTTGCTCGACCTCCTGGCGCGGTCGGAGATGATCCCGGTCATCGCGCCGGTGGCGCCGGGCCGCGACGGACACACCTACAACATCAACGCCGATACATTTGCCGGCGCCATCGCGGGCGCGCTCAAGGCCTCGCGCCTGCTCTTCCTGACCGACGTGCCGGGCGTGCTCGATCAAAACAAGAAGCTGATCGACGAGTTGTCGGTGGCGGAAGCCAAGGCGCTGATCCGGGACGGCACGATCTCGGGCGGCATGATCCCCAAGGTCGAAACCTGCATCGAGGCGATCGAGCGCGGCGTCGAGGGCGTCGTCATCCTCAACGGCAAGCAGGCGCACGCCGTCCTGCTGGAGCTCTTCACCGAGCACGGCGCCGGCACGCTGATCGTGCCGTA
>JBQCFH010000520.1:0-2013 GCA_051959385.1 Rhizobiaceae bacterium
CCCGCGACAATCTGCCGTCCCGGGCCGCAGGCGTCTGGACAAGCCCCGCATGGACGCATAGAAACCTTCGCCAATTGCCGGGGGAATCCGTCCGGCCCCGAGGCAATTTGCCCGGAGGCCGACGCGCTGGGACAAACGTCTGGGCAGGCTTTCGCCGGCGGGATCGATTCGAAAGGATTCTGGGCCCGTGAGCGCACACGAAGCGGCAAACGAAACGGTTGACGGCAACCGGCGGGATTTCCTCTACATTGCAACAGGCATGGCGGGCGTGGTCGGCGCGGCGAGCGTCGCCTGGCCGTTCATCGACCAGATGCAGCCCGATGCCTCGACGCTCGCATTGGCGCAGGTCGAGGTCGATGTTTCCTCGCTCCAGAAGGGCTCCTCGCTCATCGTGAAGTGGCGCGGCAAGCCCGTGGTCATCCGCTACCGCACCGACAAGGAGGTGGACGAGGGCAAGAAGGTCGATCTCTCCGCGCTCAAGGATCCCATCGCCCGCAACGCCAATCTGCCCGCCGATGCGCCGGCGACGGACGCCAACCGGACCGTTCCGAAGAAGGAGGCCTGGATGGTCATGGTGCAGGTCTGCACCCATCTCGGCTGCATCCCGCTCGGCGAGCAGGGCGAATTCGGCGGTTGGTTCTGCCCGTGCCACGGCTCGCAATACGACACGGCCGGACGCATACGCAAAGGACCGGCGCCGGAGAATATGGCGATCCCGGTCTATGAATTCACGTCCGACACAGTCGTCCGCATCGGCTGAGGGGGAGTCAGAACATGAGCGGTATGCAACACTCCACCTACACGCCGAAATCCGGCATCGGCCGCTGGATCGACGCGCGCATGCCTCTGCCGAGGCTGATCTATGATTCCTTCGTGGCCTATCCGGTGCCGCGCAACCTGAACTACGCCTACACATTCGGCGGCATTCTCTCCCTGATGCTCGTCTCGCAGATCATCACCGGCGTCGTGCTCGCCATGCACTACGCGGCGAATTCGGGGCTCGCCTTCAATTCCGTCGAAGGCATCATGCGCGACGTCAACCAGGGCTGGCTCCTGCGCTACATGCACTCGACCGGCGCCTCGTTCTTCTTCATTGCCGTCTACGTCCACATGTTCCGCGGGCTCTACTACGGCTCCTACAAGGCGCCGCGCGAGCTGCTCTGGATCCTCGGCTGCATCATCTACCTCCTGATGATGGCGACCGCCTTCATGGGCTATGTGCTGCCGTGGGGCCAGATGAGCTTCTGGGGCGCGACCGTCATCACCGGCTTCTTCTCGGCGATCCCGCTCGTCGGCGACTGGATCCAGCAGCTCCTGATCGGCGGCTTCGCGGTGGGCAACCCGACGCTCAACCGCTTCTTCTCCCTGCACTACCTGCTGCCCTTCATGATCGCCGGCGTCGTCGTCCTGCACATCTGGGCGCTGCACGTGGCCGGCCAGACGAACCCGACCGGCATCGAGGTGAAGTCGAAGACCGATACCGTTCCCTTCTCGCCGCATGCGACGGTGAAGGACGGCTTCGCGATGGTCGTGTTCCTGTTCTTCTTCGCCTATTTCATCTTCTATATCCCGAACTTCCTCGGGCACGCCGACAACTATGTGGAGGCGAACCCGCTGAAGACGCCGTCGGAGATCGTGCCGGAATGGTACTTCCTGCCCTTCTACGCGATCCTGCGCGCCATCACCTTCAACATCGGCCCCATCAACTCCAAGCTCGGCGGCGTGCTCGTCATGTTCGGCTCGATCGTGCTCCTGTTCATCGTGCCCTGGCTCGACACATCGAAGGTGCGCTCGGCGGTGTACCGCCCCTGGTACAAGCTGTTCTTCTGGATATTCATCGCCGACGTCATCATGCTCGGCTGGATCGGCGCGAAGCCGCCGGAAGGCATCTACCCGACGCTCGCGCTGATCGGCGCCGCCTGGTACTACGTCCACTTCCTGATCATCCTGCCGGTCCTCGGCCTGATTGAGACACCCAGACGCATGCCCAATTCGATTACCGAAGCCGTTCTC
>JBQCFH010000521.1:0-7928 GCA_051959385.1 Rhizobiaceae bacterium
CCTGCAATCGTACGATAGCGGTCGAACCACCCCCCCGACCCCCTTGCCGGCATATCCATGAATCCCTCCACTTTTTGGCTCAAGGCGGCGGCCAGGTTATGGGTATGACCTTTCGTCGCAAGTCATATGTCGGGCTTGTTAGACTATTGTCCCATGGAATTCGTTTCCACGGGGCGCCGGGCGTGCATACACGCCCCGCGGTCGCAGCGGCCTTGAAATCGACGTTGGTTGAAGGTATCAACCGCCAACCCAGCGGTCATGCGCCGCCGAGCCGCTTTAGCTCAGTTGGTAGAGCACATCATTCGTAATGATGGGGTCGTCAGTTCGAGTCTGACAAGCGGCACCATTTCCCGCAAGTTCCGCCCGTCGCGGGCGCAGGCGCGGCGGCTCAGAGCCGATAGGCTTCCTTCGCCAGCCTGTAGGCGAGATCGCCGGCGATGCCGAAGGCCTCGTCCTCGTCCAGCCGGTGGTCGGCGACCAGCCGGGCCAGATAGGCGCAATCGACGCGCCGCGCCATGTCGTGGCGCGCCGGAATCGACAGATAGGCGCGCGTGTCGTCGTTGAAACCGACGGTGTTGTAGAAGCCGGCCGTCTCGGTCGTGGTCTCGCGGAAGCGGCGCATGCCCTCCGGGCTGTCGAAGAACCACCAGGCCGGACCGAGCTTCAGCGCCGGATAGTGGCCGGCGAGCGGCGCCAGCTCGCGCGAATAGGCGGTCTCGTCGAGCGTGAACAGGAGGAGGGTGAGGCGCGGATCGTTGCCGAGCGCGTCGAGCAGGGGCTTCAGCGCGCGCACATAGTCCGTCGGCTGCGGGATATCGGCGCCCTTGTCCGGCCCGAAGGCAGCGAAGACGCCGGGATTGTGGTTGCGGAAGGAACCGGGATGGATCTGCATGACCAGCCCATCCTCGACGCTCATGCGCGCCATTTCGGTGAGCATCTGGGCGCGGAAGACCTCGGCGTCCTCCGGAGAGGCCGGGCCGGACAGGACGCGCTCGAAGAGCAGCGCCGCCGCGCCCTGCGACAGGTCGGCGGTGCGGGCGGTCGGATGGCCGTGATCGGTGGCGGTCGCGCCGCGCTCCCTGAAATAGGCGCGGCGCGCGCGATGCGCGGCGAGATAGCCCTTCCAGTCGAGCGCGTTGCCGGTCATCTCGACCAGTTTCCTGACATTGCCGGCGAAGCCGGGGGCGTCCGGATTGACGACCGCGTCCGGCCGGTAGGTCGGGACCACGCGGCCGCCCCAATCCGATGCGCGGATGGCGTCGTGCGCGGCGAGATCGTCGAGCGCGCCGTCGGTCGTCGCGATCACTTCGATGTTGAACTTGCGGTAGAGCGCGCGCGGCCGCAATTCCGGCGTCTGCAGCGCATCGGATATGCGGTCGTAGAGCGCGTCGGCGTTTTTCGGGCCGAGCCGGTCGACGATGCCGAACACGGTCTCGAGCGAATGCTCGAACCAGAGGCGCGAGGGCGTGCCGGCGAAAAGGTGGAAATTCTCGGCGAACAGACGCCATATCCGGCGGCCGTCCGTCTCCACCTCGCCGCCGTCGCGGCGCGTAATCCCGAGCGCCTCCAGCTTGATGCCCTGCGAATAGAGCATGCGCGTCACATAGTGGTCGGGCTTGACGAATAGGGTCGCGGGGTCCGGGAACGGCGCGTCCTCCGCATACCAGGACGGATCGGTGTGGCCGTGCGGCGAGACGATCGGCAGGCCGGCGACCTCGTCGTAGAGCCGCCGGGCGATCTCGCGAGCCGCCGGCTCGATCGGAAAGAGCCTGTCAGGATGCAACGCCATTTGCCGTCCCCGGTGTATTATCTTCTTCTTATCGCGCCGTTGGATGCGCCAAACAGGGCATAATGGCAAGTGCCGTGCCGGAAGAGGGTAGCCAAAAGGTAAGCTGATCACAATGCTCGGCGAGCAGCGAAAAAAGGAGGGCCCGTTTCCGATCGAAGGAGGCGTATTCATCGCCGTCGTCGGACCGAGCGGCGCCGGCAAGGACACGCTGATCGGCTATGCCAGGGCCCGGCTGGGCGGCGACGCGTGCGCGATGTTCGTGCGGCGGGTCATCACGCGCGCCAGCGACCGCGCCAGGGAGGACCATGACAGCCTGAGCGCCGAGGAATTCGCCCGGCAGGAACGCAAGGGCGCCTTCGCGCTTTCATGGGCGGCGCATGGCTTCAGATACGGCATTCCGGCAGCGGCGGACGAGGCGATCCGATCCGGCAAGGTGGTCATCGCCAATCTGTCGCGCGGCGCGATCCCTTCGCTGCGCGACCGCTACGCCAACGTCAAGGTCGTGCTGGTCACCGCCGCGCCGGAAACGCTGGCCCGCCGGCTCGCCGGGCGGAGGGGCGAAAGCGAAGAGGAGACCCGCAGGCGCATCGCCCGAAGCGCCGATGCGGCGCTTGCGGTGGAAGGCGCATTCACGATCGAAACCGACGGCCCGCCGAAGGAAGCCGGCGAACGGCTCCTCGCCTTCATCCGGCAAGCGATCGCCGAGACAGCCGGGAAGCGCTGAGGGCGGCCGGTCTCGACGCCGCCAGCCGATCCCAGTCGGGCCGCGCTAGTCCGCGTCGTTGGCGGATGCCGCGTTCAACAGGCCGTAGCGCTCCTCGCCGATTGATTTCAGGAGATCGATCTGCGTTTCGAGGAAGTCGATGTGGCCCTCCTCGTCCTTCAGGAGGTCTTCGAAGAGCTTCATGGTGACGTAGTCGCCGAGATCGTGGCAGATCTCGCGGGACTTCTTGTAGGAGGTGCGGGCGTCGTATTCGCCGGCGAGATCGGCCGCCAGCACTTCGCCGACATTCTGGCCGATCCGCAGCGGCCCGACGGACTGGGCGTTCGGATGACCTTCGAGGAAGACGATGCGCTCGATGATCCGGTCGGCGTGATGCATTTCCTCGATGGATTCCTCGCGCTCCTTCTTCGCGAGCTTCATGAAGCCCCAGTCTTCCAGAAGACGGTAATGCACCCAGTACTGGTTGACCGCGCCAAGCTCGAGAAACAGCGCCTCGTTAAGCCGCTCGATGATTTGCGTTTCGCCTTTCATGATGCCTGCTCCCGTAGTGGCCGCGCAACCCGCGCACTCTGTCCAGGAACGGAACGACCGCGTCGCCGTCGATTGTGGAACGGCGATGATATTCTTCCGTCACCCGGATGATCGTTTCCACCACATTCGGGAAGCAGCCGCAACAGCGTCCCCTCTTCCCGAGCGAATGATAGACCTTCGCCGGAACGATGAGCTGCCAGGGATCGGCATCGAGAAGCGCGACGATCGCGGCCTCGATCTCCTTCTCCTCTATGACGTTGCAGTGGCAGATCAGCATTCGGGTACCGTCGTCAGCATTCCGGTTTCGGGCCGCTCGTGGCGAAACTGAAGCATTTGGTCAGGCGCAGGCCCAGGATCTGGTTGTCGACGCCGCCGACATGCTCGAAGGCGTAGCCGACGCTCAGATCGTAGCCGCTTTTGAAACCGTAGCCCGCCGAAACCTGGACCAGGTGATCCGTGCCCTCGACTTCGAAGTCGCGGATTTCGCCGGTCAATTCGCCGTGCCAGGGGCCACGCTTCAGCGAGGTACCCAACGTCGCATAGACCGCATCGCCTTCCACGCCGCCGTAATTATTGAAATAGGCCACCTCGCCAAGAACGCCAAATGTCACACCGTTACCGATCTCGGTTTCCTTGGCGATCCCGGCGATGACGCCGTTCTCGTCGCCGAAATCACCGCTCCCGGCCGAAAGATGGCGGTAGCCGATATTGTATTTGAGGCCCGGGAGTGCCGGGATTTCCTCGCCGAACAGGGTCACGGCGAAATTGTCGAGGCGGCCGGTGTTCCCTGCGCCGCCGTCGCCGACATGCAGCCGGCCGCGATTGGTGAAGAGAGATTCGGAAAGCACGGTCGTATCGGCGAAGAAGGTGTTCACCGCGAGCGTGTGCTTGCCGAAATCGGTATTGAACGTATAGGCAGCGCCGAGGCCCCAGACCTCCGAAAGCTCGTAGTCCTCGGCGTAGTTGGTGCCGAAGACGCCCGGCGCGATGTCCCAGGCGAAGCCGAAGGCCGGCTCGTGCTTGCCGGCGGTGAACGACCAGTTGCCGACATCCGCCTGGAAATCGAGCGTATCCATGTAGAGCCCGATATTGCACATGGTGCAGTCTTTGGGCGGGCTCGGATCCTTCACCTGTTCGAGGGTGAGTCCGAGATTGACCGAGAAGATCTGCGTCAGTCCGAATTTCATCTCGAGCGTGTTCGAGCTCAGATAGAGATTGTTGAATTCGGCCGACGGATCGTCGGAGTGGAACAGCCAGTCGTCGTCGAGCTCCAGATTGAGCTTCCCGGCGATATAGGGATAGCTCACCGGCGCTTCGGCTTCGCTCGGCTTCAGGTCGGCGGCCAGGGCTCCCGACGACAGCGTCATCGACACGCCGGCAAGCAGCAAGACGTTTCTGTTCACGATCCAGTCCCCTCGGAAATCAACGGAAAAATTGTCTATGGATTAAAATGGGCCGCCCGAACGGCGGAGATGCTCGGGCCGGCAGCGGACGCCCGTACAGCGGAATGGAAGACGCCGGATCGGGGGAAGGTATCGGCCGGCTGGCGCTCGGCCGGTTCCCCGCGCGGAAGCGCGAGCACGTGCAGACATGATGCCTCCAATCGAAAGGGTTCAAGGCCCTGACATCAAAGGGTGCGCGCTTGAAGCGCACCGGCCTTAAACACCGCTGGAGGCGGTCATGTCAAACACTATGTTTTAGAATTATTCCAATAATTCAAAGGTTTAGAGCGATTCTAAACTGGAGTGCGCGCAGCAGGTTTACCGGATGCGCCGGCCGGTCGCCGGGTCGAAAAGAAACGCGTTGCCCGGGTCGAAAGCGGTCTCCATGACGCTGCCTTCGGCGATGCCTCCGGCGTTCCGGAGTTCGATGGTCAGCGGCTGTTCCTGTTCCGCCCGCGCATAGGCGTAAGAAGCGCCGCCGAGGTTCTCGATGACGTCGATCCTTGTTCGCAGACGCACCGGGCCGGCCGGATCGAAATGTTCCGGGCGCACGCCGAGACTGAGTTCGGTGCCCGCGGACGGCGCATCGCTTTTGACCGCGAGCGGGACTTCCGCGCCATCGAAATCCGGCAGCGAAAGGCGCAGTTTGCCGTTCGCATGGCCCGCCACCTTGGCGCGCAGGAAATTCATCTTCGGCGAGCCGATGAAGCCGGCGACGAAGATATTGTCGGGGTCGTGGTAGAGGTCGAGCGGCGAGCCGACCTGTTCGACCCGGCCCTGGCGGAGCACGACGATCTTGTCGGCGAGCGTCATCGCCTCGACCTGGTCGTGGGTCACGTAGATCATTGTGGCGCCGAGATCCTTGTGCAGCTTGGCGATTTCCAGCCGCATCTGGACGCGCAGCTCGGCATCCAAATTCGACAGGGGCTCGTCGAAGAGGAACACCTGCGGCTCGCGCACGATCGCCCGGCCGATGGCGACGCGCTGGCGCTGTCCGCCCGACAGCTGCTTCGGCTTGCGCTTCAGAAGCTGGTCGAGATGCAGGATGGCGGCGGCCTTCTGCACCCTTTCGGCGACAACGGCGCGGTCGGTCCCGGTCATGCGCAGGCCGAAGCCCATATTCTCCTCGACCGTCATATGCGGATAGAGCGCGTAGGACTGGAACACCATGGCGACGCCGCGGTCGGCCGGATCGACCTTTGTCACGTCGCGCCCGCCGATCGAGATCGTCCCGGCAGTGGCGTCCTCCAGACCGGCGACGAGGCGCAGCAGGGTCGACTTGCCGCAGCCGGACGGGCCGACGAAGACGACGAACTCCCCCGCCTCGACCGACAGGTCGACACTGTGGATGACCTCGGCGTTGCCGAAAGACTTTCTTACCCCCCTCAGTTCGACCCCGGACATTATTTCTTCCTCCAGTAATGCAGCCTCATCGCGCGGGCCTGCCCTTTTCCCGCAAGCCCCGTCATGAACGCGGGCCGAGCCTGCTCGCCATGTCTTCCATGATCGCCTCGGCGCATTCGCGCACCAGCGGCTCCCATTCCCGGAGCCTCCCCATCGGAATGCGGTAGACCGGGGCGGTCACCGAGACGCCGGCGACGAAATCGCGATTGCGGGAATGGACGGGCGCGGCGACGCAATGGATGCCCGGCTCATGCTCCTCGCGATCGTAGGCGATGCCGGTCCGGCGAATTTCGCCTATCTCGCGGCGCAGGGCCTCGACGCCGGCGAGCGTCGTGGGGGTGTAGGTGCGGAAGCGGAGCACGGACAACCGCCGCTCCAGTTCCTCCTCGGGAAGCGCCGAAAGGGCCGCCTTGCCGACGCCGGTGCAGTAGACGGGCGAGGCGTTGCCGATCTGCGAATGCATGCGGACCGCCTGCCGGCCCTCCACCTTGTCGAGGTAGACGACCTCCGAACCGCTCAGCACGCCGAGATGCACCGTCTCGCCGGTGGCATCGTGCAGCCGGCGCAGATGCGGCTCGGCAATCATCCTGAACTGGTTGCCCGACCAGGCCTGGGAGGCGAGACGAAGGAGGCGGATGCCGAGTTCGTAGGAATGATCCTTGCGGACCGAAAGCAGCCCTTCCTCGACGAGATTCGAAATCTGCCGGTGCAGCGTCCCGCGCGGCTGGTCGACGCATTGCAGCAAATCCGTGAAACGGGGCGGCGACGGCGCCGCCGCGACGGCGTCGAGCACATCCATCGCCTTTCCCAGCGTGCCGGTGCCATTGGCGTCTGCGCGCGGCGCCATCGATCCTCCGCCTCAAACGGTAACTTGACAAGTCCGATAGCATGGCGGAATAATTCTGAATAGTCAAATTGTATTCCAAATAGTGGAATCAATTCGATGGCTGGCGCCCTTGGGCGTATTCGGAAGTCTTTTCGGCGAGGCGAAGAGCCCGTGCGCCGAAAACATCCCGGGAGGAAGTTCATGACATTTCGATTGAAGACAATGCTCGCGGGCGCGGCCCTCTCCGCGCTGATGGCAACCCAGGCCCTTGCGGGCCAGCTCGTCATCAACACGGACACGTCGGATCCGGCGCCGCAGAAAGCCTTCCAATGGCTGATCGACGCGTTCCAGAAGGCGAACCCCGACATCAAGGTGAAGTGGAACAAGTTCGACCACGAGGGCTACAAGAGCGCCATCCGCAACTTCCTGACCGCCGACGCGCCCGACCTCGCCAACTGGTATGCCGGCAACCGCATGGCGCCCTTCGTCAACGCCAAGCTCTTCGCCGACGTCTCCGACGTCTGGAAGGAGAACAATCTCGACCAGCAGCTGAAATCCGCCCTGCCCTCGATGACGATCGACGGCAAGCAATGGGGCGTGCCCTATACCTACTACCAGTGGGGCCTCTATTACCGCGCCGATATCTTCAAGGATAAGGGCATCGAGCCGCCGAAGACGTGGGACGATCTGCTCGCCGCCTGCAAGAAGCTCAAGGAAGCGGGCATCACGCCATTTGCGATCGGGACGAAGCCTTTGTGGCCGGCGGCCGGATGGTTCGACTATCTCGATCTCAGGACCAACGGCTACCAGTTCCACATGGACCTGACCGCGGGCAAGGTCGCCTACACCGACCCGAAGGTGAAGAAGGTATTCGAGCACTGGGCCGAGCTGGTGAAGCCCGGTTATTTCATCGACAACGCTGCGGCGCTCGACTGGCAGGACGCGGTGCCGGTCTTCGCCCAGGGCAAGGCGGCGATGTACCTGATGGGCAATTTCGCCGTCGACGTGATGAAGAACGCCGGGCTCAAGGAAGACCAGATCGGCTTCGTCAAGTTCCCGACGATCGACCCCAGCATCCCCGACGCCGAGGACGCGCCGACCGATACGGTCCACATCCCGGCGAACGCCAAGAACATCCCCGATGCGAAGAAATTCCTGGCGTTCCTGGCCAAGCCGGAGACGCAGACGGAGATGAACAAGATCCTCGGCCAG
>JBQCFH010000522.1:0-8361 GCA_051959385.1 Rhizobiaceae bacterium
CTCGAGGTGCTCGGCGGCGATACGATCGACCAGCGGTGGGGCGTCCTCAAGGCTCCCCATGACGATGATGGCGCCGAAGTCGCGCCAGCTCGCCGCTGCCGTTTCCTTCCGCGGCAGGCGCTCAAGCTGGCGTTCGACGCAGCCGGCGACCGTCTCGCCGAAACCGGCATCATCGCAGATCAGGATCGATTGCGCCGCGGCGTCGTGCTCGGCCTGCGCCAGGAGATCGGCGGCGATCCAGTCGGGATCGTTCTCCGCGTCGGCGACGACCAGCACCTCGGACGGGCCGGCGATCATGTCGATCCCGACCGTGCCGAAGACCTGGCGCTTGGCCGCCGCCACATAGGCATTGCCCGGGCCGACGATCTTGGCGACCGGCGCCACCGATTGCGTCCCGCAGGCGAAGGCCGCGACCGCCTGCGCGCCGCCCATCCGGTAGATTTCCGAAACGCCGGCGATGCGCGCGGCGACCAGCACCAGCGGGTTGAGCGCGCCGCCTGGCGCCGGCACGGCCATCGCGATCCTCTCAACGCCCGCGACACGCGCCGGCACGGCATTCATCAGGACCGAACTCGGATAGCTGGCCGTACCGCCAGGAACGTAGAGCCCGACCGACTGGATCGCAGTCCAGCGGGAGCCGAGCTCGACCCCGATCGGGTCGGTGTAGCGGTCATCCTTCGGCTTCTGCCGCTCGTGATGGGCGCGGATGCGCTCATGCGCGAGCTTCAGCGCCTCGACCGTGGCCGGATCGGCCGAGGCGACGGCCGCGTCGATTTCGTCTTCGCCGATCTTCAGCGGGATGCGCGCAGGATCGAGCCGGTCGAATTGCTTCGAGTAGTCGAACAAGGCCGCGTCGCCTTGCTCACGCACGCGGCGGATGATCTCGCGCACGGCGGCGTCGACATCCTCGGAGACCTCGCGCTTGGCGGCGAGAAGCGCCGCGAAGGCCGTCTCGAAATCCGGGTCTCTGTGATGAAGCGTGCGGGCCATTTCGCTTTTCCGGTCAGACGCCATGGAAAGGACGGGACGAAGTCGCCCAGGCCGGACCGAGGTCGGCAAGCCGCGCCTCGATGAATTTCACGTCGAGCCGGATGGCGGCATCGCCCGCGAAGACGAGCTCGATCGTCCCGGCCGGCGCTTCGCCCGGGACGAAGCGGATGGCGAGCAGCGACAGCACGTCCTTGATGTTCTGGCGGTCGATGCCGGTGCTCCTGACCGAGAGCACATGCTCGAAGTGAAGGACGCTGCGTCGCCTTTCATACTGACGGCGGAAGAAGCGGCGCTTGCCGTCCCGCACGAAGCGGTTCATCGGCACCAGGAACCATTTCCGCGCCGGGCTGTAGTCGATGTCGCCGATCTGCATCAGCGCATCCTGCACATAGGCGGAGACCACCTTCAGATCGTCTTCGTCGAGGGCGGCAAGCTTCAGCTGGTCCATGAAATCCGCCGGGTCCGATGCGATGGACTTCAGCGCGGGAAGTCGCGCCGGTGCGAGCCTGTGTTATGCGGAACGAAGAGGCCGCGCAACAGCCTTGCGAACGCGTGGCGGGCTCGGGGCTAGCCGGAGACGCGTTCGATCGTGGCGCCGCAGCCGGAGAGCTTCTCCTCCAGCCGCTCGAAGCCGCGGTCGAGATGGTAGACGCGGTTGACCGTGGTCTCGCCCTCGGCGGCGAGCCCGGCGATGACCAGCGAGACGGAGGCGCGCAGATCCGTCGCCATCACCTGCGCGCCTTTCAACCTGGAGACGCCTTCGATGATTGCCGTCTGGCCCGAAAGGCCGATATGAGCGCCGAGCCGGGCCAGTTCCTGCACGTGCATGAAGCGGTTCTCGAAGATGGTCTCGGTAATGCGCGACCTGCCCTTGGCCATGGTCATCAGCGCCATGAACTGCGCCTGGAGGTCGGTCGGGAATCCGGGGAAGGGGGCCGTGGAGACATCGACCGGCTCGATGCCGGCGCCGTTCCGCCTCACCCGGACGCCGGAATTGAGCGGCACGATCTCAGCCCCGGTCTGCTGAAGCGTGTCGAGCGCGGTCTGCAGGAACTCGGGCTGAGCGCCTTCCAAGAGCACGTCGCCGCCGGTCATGGCGACCGCCATCGCGTAGGTGCCCGTCTCGATACGGTCCGGGATGATGCGGTGGCGCGCACCGGAAAGCGACGCGACGCCTTCGATCCTGACGGTGGGCGTTCCCGCGCCCTCGATGCGCGCGCCCATCTTGTTGAGGCATTCCGCCAAGTTGACGATTTCGGGCTCGCAGGCGGCGTTCTCGATGATGGTCTCGCCTTTCGCGAGCGCGGCCGCCATCAGCATGACATGCGTGGCGCCGACCGAGACCTTCGGGAAGGCGAAGCGCGTGCCGATGAGACCGTTCCGCGCCCGCGCGACGACGTAGCCGCCTTCGATCTCCATCTCCGCGCCGAGCGCGGTAAGACCCTGGATGAAGAGATCGACCGGCCGCGTACCGATCGAACAGCCGCCCGGCAGGGATACGCGCGCCTCGCCCATGCGTGCCAGAAGCGGGCCGATGACCCAGAAGCTGGCGCGCATCCTGGAGACGAGCTCATAGGGCGCTGTGGTGTCGACGATCTGCCGCGCCGTGAAGTGGATCGTGCGCGAATAGCCGCCGTCCTGGTGCTCGCGCCTGCCGTTCACCGAATAATCGACGCCGTGATTGCCGAGGATGCGGATCAGCTGCTCGACGTCGGCGAGATGCGGCACGTTCTCCAGCGTCAGCGTGTCGTCGGTGAGGAGGGAGGCGATCATCAGCGGCAGCGCGGCGTTCTTGGCGCCGGAAATCGGAATCGTGCCGTTGAGCTGCCTGCCGCCGACGATCCTGATGCGATCCATGAGAAAATTCCGTGATGGCCCGTTGCAGGGCATTGCGGGAAGCGAGCGTCTATACGATCGCCGACGGCTGTACAAGGAAGACGAACTGAATCCCCCCAAGGGCGAATCCCCAAAGGGCATATTCTAGCCGATTCCGTCCTTTTTGTGCATGGAGGTCTCGTCCACGGACGCCGCGGCAATGCCTTCCGGTCGGCGATCCGCCTCGCCGGCGCGGCGCGAGCGCGCCTGCGCCTTGCGCCGCTGCAGATTGGCGCGCAATTCCTCCGCCAGCCGCGCCTTGCGCTCCGCCTGCTTGCCCGGCCTTTTTCCGCTCGTCGTCACTGCTGTCCTTCCCGAAGCGAATTCAGAAGGTCTTCGCCCCGTTGATCGGCAGGCGCACGCCGTAGAGCGAAGTCGTGCCGCATATATAGAGGTAATTGCGCTTGTCGCCGCCGAAACAGACATTGGCGACCACTTCCGGCACGCGGATCTTGCCGATCAGCGTCCCGTCCGGATGGTAGCAATGGACGCCGTCATTGGCGCTGGTCCAGATACGCCCCTCCGTGTCGAGGCGGAAGCCGTCGAAGAGGCCGGCCGTGCAATCGGCGAAGACCTCGCCGCCGCTGAGCTTGCCGTTCTCGCCCACCTTGAAGCGGCGGATATGGGCCGGTCCGTTCTCCTTGTGCGTACGGCCGGTATCGACGATGTAGAGCAGGCTCTCGTCCGGCGAGAAGGCGATGCCGTTCGGCTTGACGAAATCGCCGGCGACCTTGGCGACCTCGCCGCTTTTCGGATCGACGCGATAGACGTGTCTGCCGTCCTGCTCGGATTCGGATTTGTGACCTTCATAGTCCGAATCGATGCCGTAGGTCGGGTCCGTGAACCAGATGCTGCCGTCCGACTTCACAACCACGTCGTTCGGGCTGTTCAGCCGCTTGCCATTGTAGCGGTCGGCGATGGTGATGACGGTGCCGTCGAATTCCGTGCGGGAGACGCGCCTTGCCCCGTGCTCGCAAGAGACCAGCCGCCCCATTCGGTCGACTGTATTGCCATTCGAATAGTTCGACGGATGCCGGAAGACGGAAACCGAGCCGTCGCATTCGTCATAGCGCAACATCCGGTTGTTCGGGTTATCCGACCAGATCAGGTAGCGCCCGGCCGGGAAATAAGCCGGACCCTCCGCCCAGCGGCAGCCGGTAAACAGCAGGTCGAGATGCGCGGTCGGGATGAACAGCCGATTGAAGCGCTTGTCGATGATCTCAAAAGGACTTTCCGGCACTGATTCCCTCCCCGGCAATATGATTTCGCTCAGCGGCTCGCCGGCGCCCGCCCGTAGAGAAGCAGCATGACGACGATGACGATGCCGTAGATGACCTGGCGGCCCGCCTCGGGAATTTGCATCACCGAAAGGATGGACTGCAAGAGCGTGATGAGGATCACGCCGGCGACGGTGCCGAGATAGGAGCCGCGCCCGCCGAGAATGGAGGTGCCGCCGAGCACCACCGCGGCGATCGCCGGCAGCAGGTAGACGTCCCCCATCGATTGCGCCGCCTTGGAGGAATAGCCGGCAAGCAGCACCCCGCCGAAGGCGGCGAGCCCGCCCGAGATCGCGAAAGCGAGGATCAGCACGCGCCGCGTGTTGATGCCGGAGAGGTAGGCGGCGCGCTCGCTGTTGCCGATGCCGTAGACGCCGCGGCCGAAGGTCGTGCGCGTCAAAAGGAAGACCGCGCCGGCGCCGACGATCACCCAGACCAGCACGGCATTGGGGACATTGGGAACGAGGAAACCGGTGGCGATGTAGCGCATCGCCTCCGTCGCCTCGTCCTGCGGGGAGAAGCCGCCCGTATAGACGACCATCAGTCCCTGCGCGACCGCGTTGGTGGCGAGCGTGATGATCATCGCCGGAATGCGCAGATAGGCAACGCCGATTCCGTTGACGATGCCGATGGCCACGCCGCAAAGGATGCCGAACGGGATGGCGAGCGCCACGCCGGCCGGGCCATAGGCCGCCGCCGCGCAGGACATCATCGCGCCGGTGGTGATCGCCCACGGAGCAGAAAGATCGATCTGGCCGAGCAGGATGACCAGCATCATGCCCGTCGCGATCACGCCGAGGAAGGAGGCGACTTTCAACTGCAGCAGGAGATAGTCGAAATGCAGGAAGTTCGACGAGTAGATGCTGCCCAGGAGCAGCAGCAGCACGATGCAGCCGAAGGCGGTGGCGACGGCGGGATCGATGCGGCGCAAGATGCCGTTCCGGCCGCTCCGTGAGGAAATATCGCTCATGCGAACCAGTCCAGCTTGTTGCGCACCCTGAGCAGCCCGAAGGCGCCGAGGCTTACGGCGATCAGGAGCACCACCCCCTGGAAGAGCGGCTGCCATAGCGGGTCCAGGTCGAAGACGAAAAGCAGGTCGCCGATCGCCCGGAAGGCGAGCGCGCCGAACACCGCGCCGATGGCGCTGCCGGTCCCGCCATAAAGCGATACGCCGCCGAGCACGACGGCGGCGATGGAAAAAAGCGTGTAGGCGTTGCCGCTCGCCAGCGCCGCCTCGCCCGTATAGGTGAAGAAGGTCAGGAACAGCCCCCCGATCCCGGCAAGCAGGCCGGCCAGCGTATAGGTGAGGAACTTGGCCCGGCGGATGGGCATGGCCGACATGTAGGCGGCCGCTTCCGACGAGCCGGTGGCGTAGGCCGTCCGACCCATGACGGAGCGGCTGAACGGCACCCAGACGACGAGGATGACGACCAGCAGCACGACCAGGCTGGTCGGAATGAAGCCGGCGATCCGCCCGGTGAGCATGTCGGCGAGGTCCTCGTTGACGCTGCCGCCCGGAAAGGGCCGCAGCAGGAGCGCGATGCCGAAATAGATCGCGCCGGTGGCGATCGTCGTGACGATCGGCTGCAGCCGGCCATAGATGACGATGAGGCCGTTCACGGCGCCGCAGATCAGGCCGGCGAGCATGACGCCGAGGATGCCGAGCGCCGTCTCGAGAGGCGTGCCGACGACGATCCAGGATGCGAGGCAATTGGTCAGGATGAATATCATGCCGACCGAAAGGTCGATCCCGGCCGTGATGATGACCATCGCCTGCGCCATGGCGACAAAAGCCAGCAGCACGCCCTTGTTGGCCGCCGTCTGCACCACATTGGCGGTGAAGCCGGCCGGATGGTTGGAAACATAGATGGCGAACATCACCACGAAAGTGGCGAACGCGAGAAGCGTGCCGCGCTGCTCGGCGAACCAGTATTTCCAGTCCTTCATGCTTCGGCCGCCTGGGGTTGGTTTGCGCTCGCGTCCTCGACGTTCAGCGCGCTGGCGATCAGCGCGTGCTCGGTGATGTCCTCGCCGACGAGTTCGCGGCGGATGCCGCCATCATACATGACGAGCACGCGGTCGCAGCAGCCGATCAACTCGTCATAGTCCGTGGAGTAGAAAATGATCGCCGCGCCGCCGGCGGCGAGCTTGCGCAGGAGCTGATAGAGCTCCTGCTTGGTGCCGACGTCGATGCCGCGCGTTGGGTCGTTGAGCAGGACGATGCGGGGCTGGTTCATCAGCCATTTGGCGATGACGATCTTCTGCTGGTTGCCGCCCGAGAGAGCTCCCGCCGGGATGTCGGTGCCCGCCGTCTTGATCGCCAGCAGCCGGATCATCTCGTCGATCCGGTTCCGCTCGGCGGCGCCGTCGATGACGCCGCCCCTGGACACGCGGTCGAGCGCGGCAAAGGACAGGTTGTCGCGCACGCTCATCGGCAAGAGAAGGCCCTCGGTCTTCCGGTCCTCGGGGATCAGCGCCATGCCGATCTCGTCCCGTTTTGCCTGTTTGGGGCTGCCCACCCTGACCGGCCTTCCTTCGACGAGCACCTCGCCGCTCAATCCGCGCAGGACGCCGAAAAGGGCGAGCAGCAGGTCGCGCTGCCCCTGGCCGTCCAGCCCGCCGAGGCCTACCACTTCGCCGGCGCGCACCGAAAACGAGATGTCTTTCAGCTGATCCATCCAGGTGAGGTGCCGGCATTCGATGACCGGCGGTTTGGCCGACGGCGCGGGCGGCGTCTTGGGAGGAAAGACGTTGGTGTATTCGCGCCCGATCATCAGCTGGACGACTTCATTGTCGGACTTGCTGCCGGCCTCGAAAGTGGCGACGTTGCTGCCGTTGCGGAAGACGGTGCACACATCCGCGAGCTCGGCGATCTCATGCATGCGGTGGGATATGTAGAGAAGCGCCAGCCCCTCCTCGCGCAGCCGCTTCAGAACTCCGAATATCTTCGACACGTCGGCCGCGGTGAGCGCCGACGTCGCCTCGTCGAGGATGAGGATGCGCGGCTTGCGGGCGAGCGCCTTGGCGATCTCCACCATCTGCCGGCGCGACAGCGGCAGGTCCTTCACCAGCGCCAGCGGATGGATGTCGGAAGCGCCGGCGCGCGCCAGCGCCACCTCGGCGATGGCGCGTTGTTTCTTCCCGTCGCTCATGCCGAACCGCGTCGGCGGAGTGGAAATAACCATGGTGTCGGCAACCGAGAGGTGCGGGATCAGCGACAGTTCCTGGAAGATGCAGACGATGCCCGCGTCATTCGCCGCCGCCGGCGAGGCGAAGGACACGTCCTTTCCGTCGAGCACCATCCTGCCTTCGTCCGGCGCGACGACGCCCGACATGATCTTGATGAGCGTCGACTTGCCGGCGCCGTTTTCGCCTAGGATGCCGTGGATCTGCCCGGAATGGACCGTCAGCTCGGCATGGTCGAGCGCGCGGACGCCGCCGTAGCGCTTCGACACGCCTTCCATCCGGAAAAGCGGAACTGTCCGGTCCATGAAATCCTCCCGGCACGCGACGGCGCCGCGGTCGTGTGCCGCGGCGCCGGGTCGGCAGGCTCAGTTTACTGGTTTTACTTCGTCTGGCCCATGATTTCCTGGGCCGAGAAGTTGATATTGCAGCTCGGGAAGGAGTTGCCGACGAAGAAATTGTCGGATTGTTTAGGGAAATAGTCCTGGCCGGCCTTCATGTCGGGATAGGAGGCCACCGCCAGCGGCAATTTGATGGACTGGGGAATGACCTTGCCTTCGAGAGCCGCAATGGCGGTCTTGATGGCGACGGCCACCTGCGCGGGACCGGTCCCGGCGGAGGTGCACTTCAGCCCCTGGTCGGCATATTTGGCGCAGAACTTGCGGAAGCCGTTCTCCGTCTCGCCGCCGAACGGCACCATCGGGTGCTTGGCGTCCAACATTGCCTGGACCACGCCGGTATCGCCGCCCTGAGCCGTTATGCCGGCGAATGGACCGTTGGTGGCGATGGCGTCGGCCGTCACCTTCTGGGCGACGCCGTCGTCCCACTTGCCCATGACCTCGGTGACCTTCCAGTTCTTGCCGGAAGCGTCGAGGACCTTATGGATGCCCTTGTGGCGGTCGGTGTCCACCGAGGTGCCGGCGACGCCGCGCACTTCGAGGACCTTGCCGCCGTCCGGCACCTTGTCGACCAGCCACTTGCCCCAGAGCTCGCCGAGGCCTTCCTGGTCGACATTGACGTTGATGTCGTCGGTCGT
>JBQCFH010000523.1:0-2570 GCA_051959385.1 Rhizobiaceae bacterium
AAGCGAGGCGGAGAGGGGGCTAACTGATACCCCCCGTGAATGGCGGCCCTCGCCTCCGCGTTGAAATCCGGCCCGTTTGCGCTTAATTCTGCGGCATGAGCCTGCCGCACCCCACCATCGACCAGATCACGCTGCCGAACGTGCTTTCCGCGCTCGGCGACGATACGCGCCTGGCGATCGTCGGAATGCTCGCCCGCAACGAGGGCACGAGCATGACCTGCGGCCAGTTCTACGACCTCGGCTCGAAGACGAGCCTCAGCTACCACATGGCCAAGCTGCGCGAGGCCGGCGTCGTCAATGTCGAGCCCTGCGGCACCTCGCGCTTCATATCGCTGCGCCGCGCCGATCTCGACCAGCGCTTTCCGGGCTTCCTCGATTCGGTGATCGCGACGGCGGTGACCCTGCCGCCGGTGCAGGCGAGAGGCGACGCGGCGTAACCACGCCGGTTCGATTTTCCCCTTACTGCCTGTCGGCATCGCCTCCCGCCATCCGTCCTTCGTTTCGAAACGATCGCGACACCAAGGGAGAATTCCGATGCGCAGGATCATCGTAACCGCCTTCATCAGTCTCGACGGCGTTATCCAGGCGCCCGGCGGACCGCAGGAGGACCCGACCGGCGGCTTCGAATATGGCGGCTGGACCGCGACTTATGGCGACGACATCCTCGGCGCCGCCATCGGCGAAGGCATGTCCAGGCCGTTCGATCTGCTGCTTGGCCGCAATACCTACGACATTTTCGCCGCCCACTGGCCCTATATCGCGACCGATCCGGCGTCCGAAAAATACGAACCGGGCGAAGCGGGGATCGCGAAGACCTTCAACGGCACGACCAAATATGTGGCGACACACGAGCCCGATACGCTCAGTTGGGAAAACAGCCGCTGGCTGGGCAAGGACGTAATCGCCGCGGTGAATGACCTGAAGAGGCAGGATGGCCCGATCCTCCAGATATGGGGCTCGAGCAAGCTGATCCAGCAATTGCTTGCCGCCGATCTGATCGACGAATTCCATTTGATGATCTATCCGCTGGTCTTCGGCAGGGGTAAGCGCCTGTTCGGCGACGGCACGATGCCTGCCGCCTTCAAACTGAAAAGCTCGCAAGCCTCCACCACCGGCGTCATCCTCGCCACTTATGAGCGCGACGGCGAAATCAAGACCGGTTCCTTCGCGAGGGCGGAGCCGAGCGCGGCTGAACTCGAAAGGCGCGCGAAGCTCAAATAGTGGCTGCCCGCGGGACGCGCCCCGTTTCTCCCCCTTGTGGGCGCGGCCATCGCATATGGAAACTGCGCGGCCCCCTACCCCCACCCCTGTCCCCTCCCCCCAAGGGGAGGGAGACGCCGGCGCCGCTTTCTGAGCTAAAACCGTCGAACTTTTGCGCCGTACTGCGCGAGAGCAAAGTCCCACTCCCCTTTGTGGGAGGGGTTAGGGGTGGGGGTTGTTTCATGCGCGATTGCCCGCCCACATTCGTGAGGTAGAGGAGGGAGACAAGCCTTGCGGCCGGCGCTTCCGCAAATCGGAGTGGCATCGATCCTATTATCTGAAAGCCCTGCGGCATGCCGCGAGCGCCTCATTCCCTCCCAATAAATGTGCGCCGCTGGCCGCCTCCCGGTACGTCGCCTGCGAATCGGGATAATGTGCGTTGAAATCCACAGGGCGGAGCGAATGCCGAAGAGCGAACAAGCCGGAACTCCGACCGGGGCGTGTCTTCGCCCCGGCCGCGTCGTTCCGGCCGCCTTCACTGGCGTCGCCTTGGCCCTTGCCTGCCTCTGTGCCCGGGCGGAAGAGCCCAACGCGCCGCCCGATCCCGGCGCGGCAATCGTCGACGGGCTGGCGCCCGGCGATTTCCTCAACATTCGCGCCACGCCCTCCCCGATCGGCCAGATCGAGGCGCGCCTGCCGAACGGCGCCGGCGTCGCCAATCACGGCTGCGCGCAATATGGCGGCTACGACTGGTGCAAGATCACCACGCTGGACGCTCCCAAGGTGACCGGCTGGACGCCCGGGCGCTATTTGCGCGCCACCGGCGACGACGCGCCAGCGCGCTCGCCGGCCCGGACCGCCTCGAACCGGCCCGCGCCCGGCATTCCCGATAATCTCGACGCGCGCCTCGGGGACGACGGCGGCGGAGACCCCGCCAAGGCGGACGACGAGAAGCTCCGCGACGCGCTCATCGCCCGCTACCGCCCGGTCTATCGCGCGGCGCTCGACCTGCCGACCGGCCAGGCCGCGCCTGCCGCCCAGGACCCCGGACCCGATCCGGCGCCCGCTTCCGGCCAGCCCGCCGCCGACGACGTGCCGCATCCGACCCCCCGCCCCGACCCGACGGGCGGGCCGGCCGTCGCATCGGTTCAGGCGGCGGAAAAGGCGACCGGCGAGGTGCCCTGCGCCGGCCTGTTCGGGCAGCCCATGCAGGAATGCAGCGCCGCCATCACGCGGCTCGGCCCCGGCGTGGCCGAGGTGGTCGTGACGCTGCCGGCAGGCGGCACGCGCACCATCCGCTTCCGCGGCGGCAAACCGGACGGTTCGGATTCGTCCGAGCCGCTGCAGGTCACCCGCGAAGGCAACCTGAA
>JBQCFH010000524.1:0-8769 GCA_051959385.1 Rhizobiaceae bacterium
CCATATGCGCCTATCACCCCCCTCTCCGGTTTGCGTCGCAAACCTCCTCTCCCCCCGTTCCGGGTGGAGAGGACGGGCGGCTGGCCTCGCCTCCGTCCTCTCCCTCACGAAGTGGGGGAGAGGTGTCGAGGCGAAGCCGAGACGGAGAGGGGGCTTTTCCAGAGGCGACCGGCCAATTCCGCGATGTCAATGCCCGCCACCGCCGCCCGCGGAAGCCGGCGGCTTGCGCATCATGATGGCGAAGACGGCGAGCATCGCGAAGAGCACGGTCAGCAGGTAGAACACATCGACGAACGACATCACATGCGCCTGCAGGTGCACCCTGCCGGCCATCTGGGCGATCGCGCCCGTCGTCCCGTCGATGCCATGCGCCGTGAGGTTCCCCGCCATCTGGCGAAGCTGCTTCAGCGCCTCCGGATTGCTCCAGCTCACGCTTTCCGACAGCCGCTCGTAGTGCATGTCGGCGCGATGGATCAGGACCGTATTGATGAGCGCCAGGCCGACGGCGCCGCCGAGATTGCGGGTCAGGTTGAAGAGGCCGGACGCGTTCTTCATCCTCTCCGGCGGCAAGGTGCCGAGCGCCAGGTTCGAGATCGTCACCATGCACAGCATCAGCGACACGCCGCGGAAGATCTGCGGAACGATGAGCTCGTTGTAGTCCCAGTCCGAGGTGAGGCCGGTCGTCATCCACGTGCCGGCAGCGAAGCCGAGGAAGCCGACGAGCAGGATCAGCCGCGGATCGAGCTTGCGCGACAAGATGCCGGAGATCGGCGCGGTGACGAACATCGCCGCGCCGCTGATGAAGACGGCCTCGCCGATCATCAGCGAATCGTAGCCGCGGATGCGCCCGAGATAGAGCGGGTAGAGATAGGTCAGCCCGTAAAGGCCGATGCCCATGACGAAGGAGAAGGCCGAGCCGAAAGTGAAGTTGATGTCCTTGAAGGCGCTGAAATCGACGACCGGAACCGCCGCCCGGAACGAGCGCCAGAAGAACACCACGGCGCCGACCACCATGACGATCGCGAACTTGAAGACGGTGTCGTCCTGCAGCCAGTCATATTGCGGACCTTCCTCGAGCACGTATTCGAGCGAGCCGAGGAACGCCGCCATGCCGGCGAGCCCCACCCAGTCGAAGCGCTTGAAGAGCGAGGGATTTCCCTTGTCGAAATCGATCAGCGTCCAGGCGGCGGCGGTCACCAGGATGCCGGGCACGATGTTGACCAGGAACAGCGCATGCCAGGAGAAGGCGTGGCTGAGATAGCCGCCGATGGTCGGGCCGACGGTGGGCGCGAGCGTCGCGACGAGGCCGATCATCGGGGTCACGACGGAGCGCTTGGACGGCGGGAAGATCGTATAGGCGGCGGCGAAGACGCTCGGGATCATGCCGCCGCCGATGAAGCCCTGGATGGCGCGGTAGACGATCATCTGGTCCATGTTGGTGGCGGTGGCGGCAAGCGCGCTTGCGAGCGTGAAGCCCGCCGCCGAGACGGTGAAGAGCACGCGCGTCGACAGGAGCTGGCCGAGGAACCCCGACAGCGGGATCATGATCACCTCGGCGACGAGATAGGCCGTCTGCACCCAGGCGATCTCGTCCGGGCCGGCGGCCAGCCCCGCCTGGATCTCGCCCAGCGATGCGGAGACGATCTGGATGTCGAGGATCGCCATGAACATGCCGAACACCATCGCCAGGAAGGCGAAGACGCGGCGCTTGTCCATCGCCGGCTCGGCCGGAGCCGCGATCGGAAGGCTATTGATGGTGGTTGCTGTAGCCATGGCTGTCGCTCCCGGCTTCAAGATGCGTTCACTTGACGGTTGTCACACGCAGCCGTTCTTGGCTTGAATTCACCCCACCCGCCTCGCTTCGCTCGGCACCCTCCCCGTCGAGGGGAGGGAGGGGAGCCGGCATCTCCGCCCTCCTCCCCCTCGACGGGAGGGCAATCGCATATGGGAATACCCCCACCCCTAACCCCTCCCCACAAGGGGGAGGGGGACTTTGCCCCGATGCCGTGTGGCGCAAATCTCGACGATTTAGCGGGGAAAGCGGCGCCGGCGTCTCCCTCCCCCTTGTGGGGAGGGGACAGGGGTGGGGGTAAGAAGGCACGCAAATTCCATATGCGATTGCCCTGCCCTCGAGGGGAGGGGCCGGCCGAAGGCCGGGGCGGGGTGCGCATGCGTCGAAGGCCAAGGTGAGACCTCCGGTGTTACCGGACGAGCGTGGCGCCGGGCGCGGTGCGGCTGTCGACATCGACCACGACGCTCAGGCCGGCCCGGAGCTTGCCCTTCGCCAGCACGTCGGCGGGGATATCGATGCGGACCGGGATGCGCTGCACCACCTTGGTGAAATTGCCCGTCGCGTTCTCCGGCGGCAGCAGCGAGAAGAGAGCGCCCGAAGCAGGGGCCAGCGAGGAGAGCGTGCCCTCGAAGCCGCCGCCATCCAGGGCGTCGACCGCGACATGGACCTTTTCGCCCGGCTCCATCTTGGCGAGCTGCGTCTCCTTGAAGTTGGCGGTGATGTAGAGCTTCTTCAGCGGCACCACGACGCCGAGCTTCTGCCCCGGGCTGACGAGGTCGCCTTCCTTAACCGAGAGATTGCCGACGACGCCGTCATAGGGCGCGCGCAGCACGGTGAAGGAAAGGTCGCGCGCGGCCTTGTCGCGCGCCAGCTCGAGCGAGCGGATCGAGCTCTTCGCCTCCTCGTATTGCGCCTGCAGCACGCCGATATTGGCATTGGCCGCGGCGATCTGCGCGTCGGCGCCGGAGAGACTGGCGTTGGCCTGCTCGACGGCGGTCTCCGCGTCGTCCAGCTGCGCCTGCGTGCCGACCCTGGATTCGACCAGCTTGCGGGCACGGTCGCGCGTGCGGATCGCATTGTCGGCGGCGGCCTTCGCGGCTGACTTCTGCGCCTCCGCCTGCTTGAGCGATGCCCGGGCGGCCTCGATCTGGGCGTCGATGCGCTGAAGCGTCTTTTCCTCGGTGGCGATGGCGGCCTTGGCCTGGTCGAGCGCGATGCGATAGTCCCCGGCGTCGATGGTGACGAGCGGATCGCCGGCCTTGACGTGCTCGTTCTCGGTCGCCGCGACGTGCTCGACATAGCCGGTGATCTTCGGCGCGACGGAGGCCATGTCCACCTGGACATAGGCGTCGTCGGTCAAGACCATGAAGCGGCCGACCGTCCAGTAGTCGTAGCCGTACCAGGCCGCGCCGGCGAGAAGGCCGAGGCCGATGACCGGCAGCAGGACCGAACGCGCGGAACGCTTCTTCTTTTGCGTTTCGGCGGCCGGTGCGGCATTCTCTTTCGGCGTCTCGATCGGCCTTTCGATCTCGGGCGCGGTTTTCGCGCCGGGGAACGGACGGACTTCGGCAACCGTTGAACTAGCGGACGTGGACATGGAAAAACCCTTGCGTGCGGTAAACTGAACCGTTCGGTTCGACTTGACATAGTCCAAAGAAACCGCCATATCAAGGGGGATCGAACCGCTCGGTTCGAAAAAAACAAAAAATTCTTGGGGCAGGAAACGGGGCATGCAATGGAGACCGAACTCAAGCTGGATGTGAAGCCGCCCTCCGCGACGGAAGGCTGTCCGCCTGAAGGCGCGCGGCGCGGCCGGCCGGCCGCCGGCCAGGATCCGATCAAGCGCAAGCAGATTCTCGCCGGGGCGCGCCGCGTCTTCATCGACATGGGCTTCGACGCCGCCTCGATGAACGACATCACGCGCGAGGCGGGCGTGTCGAAGGGCACGATCTACGTCTACTTCGCCAACAAGGAAGAACTGTTCGAGGCGATCGTCGAGGAGGAGCGCGGCTCCATCTTCAACAATCTCTACGGCGCGCTGCAAAAGGGCGACGGGCTGCGCGAGACGCTGATCAATTTCGGGATGGCGCTGTCCTTCAAGATCACGTGCGACAAAGTCATCAGCGCGCAAAGGACGGTCATCGGCGTCTCGGAACGGATGCCCGACCTCGGCAAGCGCTTCTACGAGCGCGGCCCGATGCACGGGCACCAGATATTCGTCGATTTCCTCGAGGCGGTGGTGAAGAAGGGGCTGCTCGACATCAAGGACGTGTCGCTGGCGGCGTTCCAGTTCACCGATCTCTGCATGGCCGGCCTTTTCCGGCAGTGCATCTTCGCCTATCGCAGCGAGCCGCCGAGCGAGGAAGAAATCCGCTACGTCGTGACGGCGGGCGTCGACCTCTTCCTCAAGGCATATGTGACGGAAAAGCTCAGGCGGCAGATGGGGGAGAGGGGGTAGGTAAGGGGGTTACAGCAGATTTTTGCCGTTTGGAGCGTACTCACCGGCTTTGATCCAGATACTCCCTCGAAATTCATATGGTTTCCTAAGCGCCAGCCGCCCCCAGGATCGCTGCGCGCAGTTCTTCGATGCCCGAGCCCTTCTCGGCCGAGGTGGCGATCACTTCAGGATAGGCGGCGGGACGCTTCCTGATCTTCTCCAGCGTCTCCGTCACCAGCCTGCCGACCGCCGGCAGCTTGATCTTGTCGGTCTTGGTCAGCACGAGCTGGTAGGACACGGCGGCCTTATCGAGCAGGTCCATGACCTCGCCGTCGATGGTCTTGACGCCGTGGCGGGCGTCGATGAGCAGATAGACCCGCTTCAGCGTGACGCGGCCGCGCAGATAGTCGAAGACGAGCCGCGTCCAGCGATCCACCTCGTCCTTCGGCGCCTTGGCGAAGCCGTAGCCCGGCATGTCGACCAGCGCGAGCGGCGGCAGGTCGCCGGCCGCGCCCGAATAGCCGTCCGGCACGAAATAATTGAGCTCCTGCGTGCGCCCCGGCGTGTTGGAGGTGCGCGCCAGCCCCTTCATGCCGACCAGCGCGTTGATGAGCGACGACTTGCCGACATTCGAGCGGCCGGCGAAGGCGATCTCCGGCGGCCCTTCCGGCGGCAGGAATTTCATGGCCGGAACGCCGCGGATGAACACGAAAGGCCGTCCGAACGGGGCGGCGGCAATCGTCGGCGAACCCCTGTCCTTCACGTAGCGCCTTCCAGCCTGTCGATATCCGCTCCGGAGATGGCATCGACATTGCGCATGATCTTGTCAATCGGCCAGTGCCACCAGGCGACCGCGAACAGACGCGCAACCGTCTCCTCGTCGAAGCGCATCCGGACCACGCGCGCCGGATTGCCGGCGACGACGGCATAGGGCGGGACGTCGCGCGCAACGACGGCGCGCGCGGCGACGATGGCGCCGTCGCCGATCGTGACGCCCGGCATCACCATCGCCGCGGTGCCGAACCAGACATCGTTGCCGACCACCGTGTCGCCGCGGAAGCCGGCCTCCACCGAGCCGTCGTCCCATGCGGCGCGCCAGTCCTGGCCGAGAATGCCGAAGGGATAGGTCGAGAAGCCGCGCATGTCGTGGTTGGCGCCGTTCATGATGAAGCGCGTGTCCGCGGCGATGGCGCAGAACTTGCCGATGATCAGCCGGTCGCCGATGAAGTCGAAATGATAGAGGACGCACTCCTCCTCGAAGCGCTCGGGGCCGAGCGGGTCGTCATAGTAGGTGAAGTCGCCGACCTCGATCGTCGGCCGCGTCACCAGCGCCTTCAGGAAGCCGCAGCGCTTCTGCTCCGGCATCGGATGGATGACGTTCGGGTCGGGAAGCGGCATGGCGGGATTGCCGGCGGCGCTACTCCGCCGGTTTGGGTTTCTTGCGCGAGAAGAGCGCTTTCAGATTGTTGCCGAGCTCGATCGGCACGCCCTGCCTCTTCATGATGACGCCCTGCTGCAGGATCGAAAGCGAGTTGTTCCAGGCGTAGTAGATGACCAGGCCCGCCGGGAAATTCGCCATCATGAAGGTGAAGACGAGCGGCATCCAGTTGAAGATCATCGCCTGGGTCGGATCCGGCGGCGTCGGGTTCATGCGCATCTGCAGGAACATGGTGACGCCAAGGATCAGCGCCCAAACGCCGAGATGCGGCAGGAAGGCCGGCGGCGCGAAGGGCAAGAGCCCGAACAGGTTGAACACCGAGGTCGGGTCGGGCGCGGCCAGGTCGTGGACCCAGCCAAAGAACGGCGCATGCCGCATCTCGATGGTGATGTAGAGCACCTTGTAGAGCGCGAAGAAGACCGGGATCTGAAGGAGCATCGGCCAGCAGCCGGCGATCGGATTGATCTTCTCCTTCTTGTAGAGCTCCATCAGCGCCTGCTGCTGCTTCATCTTGTCGTCCGCGTATTTCTCGCGGAGCTCCGTCATCGCCGGCTGCACCTTCTTCATCTTCGCCATCGAGGCGTAGGACTGGTTGGCGAGCGGGAAGAAGGCGAGCTTCAGGATGACCGTGGTGGCGAGGATGGCCAGGCCGAAATTGCCGAGGAATTTGTAGAGCGTGTCGATGAGCCAGAACATCGGCTTGGTGATGAAGTAGAACCAGCCCCAGTCGATCAGCAGGTCGAACTGGCGGATGTGCCGGTCCTTCTCATAGGCGTTGATCGTCTGCACTTCCTTGGCGCCGGCGAAGACCAGCGATTCGACATTCGCCGTCTGGCCCGGCGCGACGGAGATCGGGTCGGTCAGATAGTCGGACTGGTAGCGCGGCCGCCCGTCGCTGAAATAGCTGAAATGCGGCTGGAACGCCTGCTTCTCCGAGGGCACCAGCGCCACCGCCCAGTATTTGTCGGTGATGCCCAGCCAGCCGTCGGTCGATTTGCCCGGCGTGACCTGCTTCTCCTCCTCGATCTTGGAATATTTGATCTCCTCAAGGCCTTCCTTGCCGGTTACGCCGATCAGGCCCTCGTGGAGGACGTAGCTCGAACGGTCGTCCGGCTTGTCGAAGCGGGTGACGCGGCCGTAATTCGACAGGGACACCGGCGCGCTGCCGGTGTTGGTGACGCTGTCGTCGATCGTGAACATGTAATTGTCGTCGACCGAGATCGTCCGCTTGAAGGTCAGGCCCTTGTCGTTGGTGTAGGTCAGCGTCACCGGCGTCGAGGGCGTCAGCGTCGCATTGCCATCGACGCTCCACACCGTCGTCGGCCCCGGCACCTCGCCTGTCTGGTCGGTGCCGACGAAACCGATCTCCGCGTAGTAGCCGTGCGGCAGGCCGGCAGGGTTCAGGAGCTCGATATTGGGCGAATCCTTCTCCACCGTCTCGCGGTAGTGCTTGAGCACCAGGTCGTCGATGCGCGCGCCGGTCAGGTTGATCGAGCCCGACAGGCTCGGCGTATCGATCCTGACGCGCTTCGAGGAAGCGATGCTTTCGGCCCGGTTTGCCTGGGTCTGCTCGGCGGCGGACTGGCCCGGCACGTTGGCCGTGGGGGCCGCCGGAGCCTGGCCGGCCGCCTTGTCCGTATTTTGCGGGGCGGGCTGCTGGCCGTTCTTGGCTGTGGCCGCCTTCTTCTGCGTCTGCTCGATCCGCTGCTGCTCGATCTTCTGCGCCGCGCGCTGCTGCTCGATGCGCGGGTTCATGTAGAACACCTGCCACAGCGTCAGGATCAGCACCGACAGGGCGATCGTGATGAAGAAGTTGCGTTGATTGTCCATCAGAGGTTCTAATTCGCCGCCTGACCTAGGATTTCCTGCTTATGCGCCGCGAAAGCTCGGCCTTGAGCGCGTCGAACGGCACTTCCAGCACGTCCCGCCTGCCGACGATGACATAGTCATTGCCGTCGGCCATGTCACCTGCGGCATGCGTCCTTACCGCTTCTTTCAGCCGCCGGCGGATGCGGTTTCTTGTCACCGCGTTGCCGACCTTCTTCGTCACCGTGAACCCGACCCTCGGCTCGCCGGCGTCGCCACGGTCGAGAACTTCCAGCAGAAAGAGCTTGCCGCGCCGCTTTTCGCCCTGCCGCACCGCCAGGAATTCAGCGCGCTTGCGCAAACGGCCATAGGAGCGCTTGCCCGCGGCGGAAGCACGCTCCGTCAGGTGTGGCGCGGCGGCCGGCGGACGCACGGTCTCGTCCGGCCGGTTCATGCCGGAAAGACCCGCAACAGGCGCTGCGTCGATCCCCGGCCTGCGGCCACGCTTCAGGCCGACAGACGCTTGCGCCCGCGCGCGCGGCGCGCGGCGACGACGCCGCGGCCGCCCTTGGTGGCCATGCGCGCGCGGAAACCGTGGCGCCGCTTGCGGACGAGTTTGGATGGCTGATAGGTGCGCTTCATTTATTTGACTACCGCGGCGTGCGGCCCTTCTTGGTTCTGTTCGGGGAACAGGAGCTGAGCGTCCGTTTTGCGCAACGACAAAAGCGCCGGGCGGACGGTCCGAACGTGCGGCGGCTTATAGGAACAGGGTTTCAGGAAGTCAACCGCGGTTCGCGGTGCCGGTCGTTGCCCGGGTTGTCGCTTCACGTTTTCGTCATCCTAGGGCGGAGCCGAGCGCGGCGAGGCGGAGACCCTAGGATCCATGCCGGAGAAAGAGCGGCAGCGCGGTGACGGTGCAGAGCGGACGCCTGGTGATGCAGCGATTGGCGGCGCCGCCTCCGCTTCGTCATCCTAGGGCGGAGCCGAGCGCAGCGAGGCGGAGACCCTAGGATCCATGCCTGAGAAAGCGCGGCAGCACGGTGACAGTGCAGAGCGGACGCTTGGTTCTACACCGCCGGGACGGCCGCTACGCTCTGGCATGGATCCTCGGGTCTGCGCAGTTCGCTTGCGCTCCTGCTCCGCCCGAGGATGACGAGGGGGGAAAGGGTCGCGCCGCGCGCAGCGAAATGCCATCGCAAATGTGGACAGGATCCGGGGTGGTGCTTCCACAAGCCGCTCTTTCCATTCGCTATTCGCATTTTCTTTGTCCGCTTTTATCCACGCCTTCTCCGCCTG
>JBQCFH010000525.1:0-2112 GCA_051959385.1 Rhizobiaceae bacterium
GACATCGCCGGCACATAGGCGCCGCCCGCCGTGCAGGAGCCCATCACGCAGGCGATCTGCGGAATGCCGGCGGCCGACATATTGGCCTGGTTGTAGAAGATGCGGCCGAAATGCTCGCGGTCCGGAAAAACCTCGTCCTGGTTGGGCAGGTTGGCGCCGCCGGAATCGACCAGATAGATGCAGGGGAGATTGTTCTGCGCCGCGATCTCCTGCGCGCGCAGGTGCTTCTTCACCGTCATCGGATAGTAGGTGCCGCCCTTCACGGTCGCATCGTTGACGACGACCACGCATTCGGTTCCCTCGATGCGGCCGATGCCGGCGATCATGCCGGCCGACGGTATGTCCTCGCCATACATGTTCCAAGCGGCGAACTGGCCGATCTCGAGGAAGGGCGAGCCGAAATCGAGAAGCTCGGCCAGCCGCTCGCGCGGCAAAAGCTTGCCGCGGGAGACGTGGCGCTCGCGCGCTTCCTCCGGCCCGCCCTGTTCGACCGTCGCCGCCTTCTCGGCGATGTCGGCGACCAGCTCGCGCATCTTCGCGGCATTGGCCTTGAAGGCATCGGAGGAGGGGGAAATGGAGGAGGCGAGGGCGGGCATGAAATCTCCAGGGCAAAAATAGAAAAGGTCAGCGAATGAGTTCGACCTTACAGGGCAAATCGAGTTCGGCCCATACGCGGTCAGCGGTGACCGCCGCCGCGCCAAGCCTGACGGCGGTCGCGATGCAGGCACGGTCTCCGAGCGACAGCTTGCCTTTCGGCGCAGCCTTCCACAGGTGGCCCGCCAGCACGCCGTCAGCGAAGCCGAATTCCACGATCTCGATGTTTCGGCCTGCAATGTATTGAAGGGCGTCCTCCGGATCGATCTCGAACTCGACGCATTTAGCGATTATCTCCGCCAAATTGACGCTGCTCATCACTGCGCCCATAGCGAGTTCGGCAGCCAGTCGATTGCCGTCTTCGTTGCGCAGCACGGCAAGCACGATCGACGAGTCGATGACGAATGGCACGGCGCTCATTCCAGCGGCGGCAGCCCGTGTGCCTTGCGCCACTCATCGGCTTCTTCGGCTTCGCGTCGCGCTTCTTCGCGTCGGTCAGCGATAAGCTCTTCGACAGGATCGACCCCGGGGTTTTTCTCACGCCATTTGCGGCCGACCTCCTGAAAACGCCTCAGCGCCGCCTCTGGCGAAACGATGCGAAACTCGCCGTCGACCACGCGCGCCGTCACCGTGTCGCCCGGCTTCACCAGCATCGCCGCGCGCATTTCCGCAGGAATCACAATGCGGCCGGCGGAATCGATCTTCAGCCGCGTGTAATCGACGGATTGCAGGCCGCTTTGGTCGTGTTCGAACGACCGGGACTCTTCGGCGAGACCTTTGCGGGCAGGCATGGGGAAATCTCCTGTCATTGTCCTTTCAATATGGCATTTCCGGAGAAGAATGGCAAATTGGCCGTGACCTGCCACTCATGCCGGTTCCCCCATCATCTCCCTGCCGATCAGCCAGCGCCTGATCTCGCTGGTGCCGGCGCCGATTTCGTAGAGCTTTGCGTCGCGCAACAGGCGCCCGGTCGGGTAGTCGTTGATGTAGCCGTTGCCGCCGAGCATCTGGATGGCGTCGAGCGCCGTTTGCGTAGCGCGTTCGGCGGCGTAGAGGATGCAGCCGGCCGAATCCTTGCGCGTCGTCTCGCCGCGATCGCAAGCGGAAGCGACCGCATAGACATAGGCCCGGCAGGCATTGAGCTGCGTGTACATGTCCGCCATCTTGCCCTGGACGAGCTGGAAATCGCCGATCGCCTGGCCGAACTGCCGGCGCTCCTGCACATAGGGCACTGCGACGTCGAGGCAGGCCGCCATGATGCCGAGCGGGCCGCCCGACAGCACCACGCGCTCATAGTCGAGGCCGGACATCAAGACCTCGACGCCCTTGTTCTCCTCGCCGAGCACGTTCTCGTAGGGCACTTCGACGTCCTCGAAGACGAGTTCGCCGGTGTTGGAGCCGCGCATGCCGAGCTTGTCGAGCTTTTGCGCGACGGAGAAGCCCTTCATCTCGCGCTCGATCAGGAAGGCGGTGATGCCGCGCGAGCCCATGGTCGGCTCGGTCTTGGCATAGACCACC
>JBQCFH010000526.1:0-2542 GCA_051959385.1 Rhizobiaceae bacterium
GTGGCGGTGGACGCCATGCGCGCCGAGCTCAATCGCCTTCCGATCCGCGGCACGGTGGTGATCGGCGAGGGCGAGCGCGACGAGGCGCCGATGCTCTACATCGGCGAGGAGGTCGGCAGCGGTGAGGGCCCCGAGGTCGACATCGCGCTCGATCCGCTGGAGGGCACGACCATCTGCGCCAAGAACCTGCCCAACGCGCTCGCCGTCCTCGCGATCGCCGAGAAGGGCACGCGGCTCTCCGCGCCGGACGGCTACAGGCAGCCGATCGCGAGCGGTCCCGGCTATCCGGCGGGCCTGGTCGATATCGACGCTCCGGCGAGGGACAATATCGCCAACCTCGCCAAGGCCAAGGGCGTGCCGGTCGAGGAGATCACGGCCTGCATCCTCGACCGTCCGCGCCATGCCAAGCTGATCGAGGAGGTGCGCTCGACCGGCGCCGCCATCAGGCTCATCGGCGACGGCGACGTGGCCGGCGTCATCCACCCGACGGATCCGGATGAGACGGGCATCGACATCTATCTCGGCACGGGCGGCGCGCCGGAAGGCGTGCTGGCGGCCTCGGCGCTGCGCTGCGTCGGCGGGCAGATGCAGGGACGGCTGCTCCTCGACACGGACGAGAAGGTGGCCCGCGCCGCGAGGATGGGCGTCTCCGACCCGAAGAAGGTCTATACGATGGATGAAATGGCGCGCGGCGAAACGCTCTTCGCCGCAACCGGCGTCACCGACGGCAACATGCTTTCCGGTGTCCGCTTCGGCCGCCACGACATCCAGACGCATACGATTGTCATGCGCTCCTCCTCGCGCACGGTGCGCGAGATCAAGGCGCGGCACCAGGACATGGACAAGTTCTGAAAGGCCGTTTGCAAAACCGTGAGGCCGGGCTGCAAAGGGGCTGGGCTGCGCTCCGGTGCTCACATACTTAAGTACGCTCCGCTCCGTGCTCGCCCGGCACCGTTTTCGCCTCGGCCTGACGGATTTTTCAAACGGCTTTCTTTATGCCTCGTCTCGCCGGTTCCCGCTATGATCGCGGCATGATGGCGGAGGAGAAACGATTCTTCCTAGACGTGCGACGCTCGGCCAACGGCCTGGCGTGGGTGCATCGGCTCGACCGGCGCGAGGAGAACATCGCGCTGGCGATGGCGCAGGCGCATGGCATTCCCGATCTCGTCGCGCGCGTGCTCGCGGGCAGGGGCGTCGGCATAGACGAGGCGGTGCCGTTCCTCGATCCGACGATCCGCAACCTGCTGCCCGATCCGTCATCGCTGAGCGACATGGAGAAGGCGGCGGAGCGGCTGGTCCGCGCCATCATGCGCCGCGAGCGCGTCGCCATCTTCGGCGACTATGACGTCGACGGCGCGGCCTCCTCGGCGCTGATGAAGCGGTTTTTCCGTCATTACGGCCTCGAATCCGAAATCTACATTCCCGACCGCATCTTCGAGGGCTACGGGCCCAACCCCGAGGCGATGCGGGAACTCGTCGCGCGCGGCGCTTCGCTGATCGTCACCGTCGATTGCGGCACCAACAGCGGACCCTCGATCGCCGCCGCGAATGAGGCAGGCGCGGATGTCGTCGTGATCGACCACCACCAGGTCGGCGGTCCGCTGCCCGACGCGGCCGCGGTGATCAATCCGAACCGCGAGGACGATCTTTCGGGGCAGGGGCATCTCTGCGCGGCCGGCGTCGTCTTCCTGGTGCTTGTCCGAACCGTGAAGCTGCTGCGCGAGGCGGGCCATGCGCTTCCGCCTCCGGATCTTCTGGGGCTGCTCGACCTCGTCGCGCTCGCGACGGTCTGCGACGTGGTGCCGCTCGCCGGCGTGAACCGCGCCTTCGTCGTCAAGGGGCTGGCGGTCGCGCGCCGCCTCGAAAATCCGGGCATGGCCGCGCTGGCGCGGGTGGCCCGTATCGGCGAGCCGCTCGGGCCCTTCCATTTCTCCTTCCTGATCGGGCCGCGCATCAATGCCGGCGGGCGCATCGGCGACGCGGCGCTCGGCTCGAGGCTTCTCGCCACCAACGACCCTGCGGAAGCGGCGGCGATCGCGGAGATGCTCGAGCGGCTGAACCAGGAGCGGCAGGCGATGGAGCACGCGATGCTGGAACAGGCGCGCGCCGAGACCGACGCGGAGCTTGCCCGCGGCGCCGGACCGGCGATCCTCGTCACCGGCAGCGACCAATGGCATCCAGGCGTCGTCGGCCTGCTTGCCTCGCGGCTGAAGGACCATGCGCGACGGCCGGTTTTCGCCATCGCGTTCGGCGTCGACGGCGTCGGCACGGGCTCGGGCCGCTCGATCGTCGGCTTCGATCTCGGCCGGCTGGTGCGGGAGGCGGCGGAAAAAGGCTTCATCGTCAAGGGCGGCGGGCATGCCATGGCGGCCGGCATCACCATCGAGCGGACGCGGCTCGGCGATCTGCGCGCCTTCTTCGAGGAACGCGCCGCCGTCGAGGTGACGCGGCTCGCCAGCGAGGAAACGCTGAAGGTCGACGCGGCGCTGTCGGCCGAGGGCGCGACGGTGGAACTGCTCGATACGCTGGAGCATGCCGGCCC
>JBQCFH010000527.1:0-9295 GCA_051959385.1 Rhizobiaceae bacterium
CCGCCCCCGCCGCGCAAGAAGACGCGGCCGACAAGAAGCTCGGTCGAGAAGAGGCTGAAGGCGAAGGCGGGACGCTCGACGATCAAGAAAATGCGCGGCCGCGTTTCCGACGAATAGCGCGGACCGCCGGACGGAGACCGCGCATGCCCCTGCTTGCCGAAGGCATTCGCCACCTGCCGGGCCATCTCGACCGCAAGGCGCAGGAGGCGCTGCTCGAGGACATCCGCACGGCAGTCGAGGCGGCGCCGCTCTACGTGCCGACCATGCCGAAGAGCGGCAAGCCGATGAGCGTGCGCATGACCAATTGCGGCACCCTCGGCTGGGTGACGGACCGCGACCGCGGCTACCGCTACCAGCCGCAGCACCCGGTCACCGGCGGACCATGGCCGCCGATCCCGGAGCGGCTGATGGCGCTGTGGCGGGAAGTGGCGGACTATCCGCATCCGCCGCAGGCCTGCCTCGTCAATTTCTATTCTGACAGCGCCCGGATGGGGCTTCACCAGGACCGCGACGAGGAGGATTTCTCCGCGCCTGTCGTCTCGGTGTCGCTCGGCGACGATTGTCTTTTCCGCGTCGGCGGGACCAGGCGAAGCGACCCGACCGTCTCCGTCCGGCTTGCGAGCGGTGACGTCGTGATCCTCTGCGGTACGGGGCGGCTTGCCTTCCACGGCGTCGACCGCATCTATCCCGGAACCTCGACGCTTCTGAAGAAGGGCGGGCGCATCAACCTGACGCTCAGAAGGGTGACATTGCCCTGATCCGGGGCCGTGACCTACAGCTCCGTCACGATGCGGTGGCTTGGCGGGTGGACCATGCGCACGAAGGTGACCGGCTTGTCGGCCAGCCAGGTCAGCCGCTCGGCGACGAAGACCGCCTCGCCTTCGGGCAAGGCGAGCAGGGCGGCTTCCTCTTCCCCGGCGCGGGCGGCCCGGAAGATGAACTCGGCGCGCGAGAAGGGGGCGTTCGTCACCAGCCATTCGTTCGGGCTGACCGTCTCGAACGGCGCGCTGCGGGCATCCGGCACCGCATCCGGATTGATCCAGCGGTCCTCATATTGGTAGGGCGCGCCGTCGGCGAGGTGGAGGCAGCGGACATGGAGCAGGCGCGCCGAGCGGCCGATGCCGAGCCGGGCGCGCACCGCCTCCGTCGCCCTGGCCGCCTGGCAGCTCAAAAGCCGGTAGCGGTATTGCGCGCCCTTGGCCTCGATCTCCTGGCGCACCAGCGGGATGACGAAGCGCGCCTCGCGGACGGGATTGAGCGAAACCCGCGTGCCCGCCTTGCGCCGCCGTTCGAGAATGCCGGACCGCGCGAGATCCTGCAGCGCGCGATTGACCGTCGCCCGCGAGCAGCCGAATTCGGCGGCAAGCGCCTGCTCGCCGGGGATCAGCGCGCCGGGTTCCCAGACGCGCTCGGCAATGCGCCGGACGATCTCTCCGGAGATATCGCGATGCGAGACCCGCCGGGAGACGCTCATAGTCTTTCGGCGATTCCTGCGAGGCACTGCCGGTAGCGCGCGGCGATCTCGTCGCGGCGGACGTGACGGCCCGAGGTCACGCTATGCCGGCCGGCCGACCAGACGTCCGTGACCGCGCCGTCACCGGCAAAGATCCAGTTGTCGAGCGGCAGGTCGGGCTGGTTTGCGATCGCCAGCCCCTCACCTCGGCCGAGCGCCACCAGATCTGCCCAAAAACCCGGCGCGATGCGGCCGGAGGCGCGGCCGAGCGCCTGCGCCCCGCCGGCAAGCGCGCGATCGTAGAGGACGCGGCCGGCCGACCGGCCAGGCCCGGCAAGCACGACGCGGGCGCGGTCGCGCAGGCGCTGCGAATATTCGAGCTGGCGCAGTTCCTCGTTGACGGTGATGCGGATGTTGGAATCGGAGCCAACACCGAACGATCCGCCGGCGGCGAGGAAGCGGGCGCCGTCGAAAATGCCGTCGCCGAGATTGGCCTCGGTAACCGGGCAGAGGCCGGCGACCGCACCGCTCCGCGCCAGCGCCTCGGTCTCGCGCGGCTCCATGTGGGTGCAATGGATGAGGCACCAGCGCTTGTCGACCGGCATGTTGGCGAGCAGCCATTCCACCGGACGGGCGCCGAGTTCGGCGAGCGCCTCCTCGACCTCGCCCTGCTGCTCGGCAATGTGCATATGGAAGGGCGCATCGGGCAGCATGCCGGTCAGCGCCTCGAGGTCGGCCGGGCCGACTGCGCGCAGCGAATGCGGCGCGATGCCGAGGCCGCAATCGGGGGAAAGGCCTCGGACGATCTCGCTTGCCCGCTGCATCAGGGCCGCGAACCCCGCGATTTTGCTGCCGAAGCGGAGCTGGCCGCCGGCAAGCGGCCGCCCGTCGACGCCGCCCTGGGCGTAGTAGACGGGCAACAGCGTGAGCCCGATGCCGGTCACCGCCTGCGCCGCGGCAATGCGCGCCGACAATTCGCCGGGGTCGGCATAGGCCGCGCCGCCCGGCTGGTTATGCAGATAGTGGAACTCCGCGACCGCGGCGAAGCCCGCTTCCTGCATCTCCATGAAGGCGAAAGCGGCGATGGCCTCGATGTCCTCCGGCGAGAGCAGGTCCAGAAAGCGGTACATGACCTCGCGCCAGGTCCAGAAACTGTCGCGTTCGGACGGGCCACGCCGCTCCGTCAGCCCGGCCATGGCGCGCTGGAAGGTGTGGCTGTGGACGTTCGCAAGGGCCGGCAGCAGCGTCTCCACGCGCGCGCTGTCGGCTTCGGGCCTGCCGTTTTTGGCGACGGAGGCGATACGGCCGTCGTCGCCGATGCCGACCAGGACATCCTTCGCCCAGCCATCCTCGAGAAGCGCCGCCGCCGCGAATACCGTCTGCATGGAGATTTCCGTGTTGACTTATTTTGTCTAGACATAATAGCATCAAATCGAGACATGTGAACCGCCTCGGGCGCCATGACCAGAAAAATCATCAGGGCCGCGAACATCGCCACGATGCAGCCGGGCGGAGCCGCCTACGGCCTGGTCGCGGATGGCGCGATCGGCATCGAGGACGGCCGCATCGGCTGGATCGGCAAGGCCGATGCGATGCCGGCGGAATGGCGCGGGGCGGCGCTCGAGGATTGCGGCAACCGGCTGATCACCCCGGCGCTGATCGACTGCCACACGCATCTCGTCTTCGGCGGCAACCGGGCGAAGGAATTCGAGATGCGGCTCGAAGGCGCGACCTATGAGGAAATCGCGCGCGCCGGCGGCGGCATTGTCTCGACGGTCGGGGCGACGCGCGCCCTTACCGAGGACGAACTGGTCGAAGCCGCCCTGCGTCGGCTCGATGCGCTGATCGCCGAAGGCGTCGCAACCGTAGAGATCAAGTCCGGCTACGGGCTGACGATCGAGGACGAATTGAAAATGCTGCGGGCCGCGCGGCGGCTCGGCCAATTGCGGAAGGTGCGGGTGAAGACGAGCTATCTCGCCGCCCATGCCGTACCGGCGGAATATAAGGGCCGCGCCGACGCCTATATCGACGAAATCGTGCTGCCTGGGCTGGAAGCCGCGCATGCACAAGGGCTGGTCGATGCCATCGATGGGTTCTGCGAGGGCATCGCGTTTTCGCCGGAGCAGATCACGCGGGTTTTCGGGCGAGCCAAGGCGCTCGGCCTGCCGGTCAAGCTGCATGCCGAGCAGCTATCCAATCTCGGCGGCGCGGCGCTCGCGGCTTCCTTCGGCGCGCTTTCCGCCGACCATCTGGAATATCTCGACGCGGCGGGCACCGAGGCCATGGCGAAGAGCGGCACCGTCGCGGTGGTCCTTCCAGGCGCCTTCTATTTCCTGCGCGAGAAGCAGGCGCCGCCGGTCGATGCGCTGCGTTCGGCGGGCGTGCCGATCGCGATTGCCACCGACTGCAACCCCGGCTCCTCGCCGCTCGCCTCGCTGCTGCTTGCCATGAATATGGGTTCGACTTTGTTCCGGCTGACGCCGGAGGAGGCGCTCGCGGGGGTGACGCGCAATGCCGCTCGGGCACTCGGGCTGGCGGACGAGATTGGCACGATCGAGGCCGGCAAGCGCGCCGAGCTTGCGGTGTGGGATGTGGGCCATCCGGCGGAACTGGCGTACCGGATCGGCTTCAATGCGCTGGACAGGGTGGTCGTGGGATGATGGAGAAAGTTCATTCAGCGCCGCGCCTTTGCGCACCCCCCTCTGTCCTGCCGGACATCTCCCCCGCCAGGGGGGAGATTCGCCGTCACCACGGCCGTCGCCAAACTCCAAAGCCGCAGAAAGGGCGCAGGCGGCGCGGCCGGCTGATCTCCCCCCTTGCGGGGGAGATGTCCGCCCTTCGACAATGGCTCAGGAGGACAGAGGGGGGTGCGAAGGGGCACTCTTGTCCCAAGATTTCCGCTTCTTCGTCGAACTTCCGGAGGGCATCATGACCCTCACCCTGCAACCCGGCGCGATCACCCTCGAAACGCTGGAGCGCATCTATCGCGGCGCCGAGCCGGTCCGCCTGGACCCTGCCGCGCATCCGCGCATCGAGGCGGCGGCGGCGCGCATCGCCGGGATCGCCAGCGGGTCGGAGGCGGTCTACGGCATCAACACAGGCTTCGGCAAACTCGCCAGCGTGCGCATCCCGGCCGGCGACGTGGCGACGCTCCAGCGCAACTTGATCCTGTCGCATTGCTGCGGCGTCGGCCAGCCGCTGAAGCCCGAGATCGTGCGGCTGGTCATGGCGCTGAAGCTGATGTCGCTCGGGCGGGGCGCGTCGGGCGTGCGCATGGAAACGGTCGCGCTGATCGAGGCGATGCTTGAAAAGGGCCTCGTTCCCGTCATCCCCGAAAAGGGCTCGGTCGGCGCGTCGGGCGACCTCGCGCCGCTGGCGCATATGACGGCGGCGATGATCGGCGAGGGCGAAGCCTCTTTTGCCGGCGAAAGAATGCCCGCGCGGGCGGCACTCGAAAGGGCCGGATTGCGGCCGGTCGTGCTCGCCGCCAAGGAGGGGCTGGCGCTGATCAACGGCACGCAGGTGTCGACGGCGCTCGCGCTCGCCGGCCTCTTCGAGACGCATCGCGCAGCGAACGCGGCGCTTGTCACCGGCGCGCTCTCGACCGATGCGGCGATGGGCTCCTCGGCGCCGTTCCACCCCGAGATCCATACCCTGCGCGGCCACCGGGGCCAGATCGACACCGCCGCTGCCCTCTGGAAGCTGCTCGACGGCTCGGAAATCCGCGAAAGCCACCGGCTCGGCGACGAGCGCGTGCAGGATCCCTACTGCATCCGCTGCCAGCCGCAGGTCGACGGCGCGGCGCTCGACATATTGCGCCAATGCGCGCGCACGCTGACCGCCGAAGCAAACGCCGTGACCGACAATCCGCTGGTGCTCTCCGACGGCTCGGTTGTTTCCGGCGGCAATTTCCATGCCGAGCCGATAGCCTTCGCCGCCGACCAGATCGCGCTCGCCATCTGCGAGATCGGCGCGATTGCGCAGCGGCGCATCGCGCTTCTGGTCGATCCGGCGCTTTCCTTCGGCCTGCCCGCCTTCCTGGCGAAGAAACCGGGGCTGAACTCCGGCCTGATGATCGCGGAGGTCACCTCCGCCGCGCTGATGAGCGAGAACAAGCAGCGCGCGCACCCGGCCTCGATCGATTCCACGCCGACCTCCGCCAACCAGGAGGACCATGTCTCCATGGCCTGCCACGGCGCGCGACGCCTGCTCGACATGGCCGACAACCTCGCCGGCATCGTCGGCATCGAAGCCGTCACGGCAGCGCAGGGCATCGATTTGCGCGCGCCGCTTCGGACCAGCGCCGAATTGCAGAAGGCGCATGCGGCGATCCGCCGGGCCGTGCCGGAACTGGAGGTGGATCGCTACATGGCGGGCGACCTTGCGGCGGCGGCCGAGTTGGTCCGGTCCGGCGCACTCTGCGACAGCGTCTCGGCGGATATCCTACCGAGGCTGGAGGGGTGATGGTTCTTTCAGGCCCCCTCTCCGTCTCGCCCTCCGGGCTCGACACCTCTCCCCCTGAAGGGGGCGAGGACGGGTGCAGGCGGTGCGGCCAGCTCGTCCTCTCCCTCACGAAGTGGGGGAGAGGTGTCGCGCGTAGCGCGACGGAGAGGGGGTATTGCAGAAGAGGTGAAGCCCTCCAATGACCCCCTTCGAAATCACCCGCGGCTCCTCGCCCGTCATCCTCGGCTTGCCGCACACCGGCACCGAAGTGCCGCCCGACATATGGGCCGACCTCAACGAGGAAGGGCGCAAGCTGCGCGACACGGACTGGCATGTGCACCGGCTCTATGACGGGCTGCTGCCGCAGGCGACGACGGTGCGCGCGACCTTCCATCGCTACTGCATAGACGCCAACCGCGATCCGTCCGGCGCCAGCCTCTATCCGGGCCAGAACACGACCGGGCTGGTGCCGCTCACCGACTTCGACAACCAGCCGCTTTGGACGAAGGCGCCGGGCCCGGACGAGATCGAGCGCCGCAAGCAGCTCTTCCACGCGCCCTATCACGCAGCGCTCGCCGCAGAGATCGAGCGGGTGAAAGGCATCCACGGCATCGCCGTCCTCTACGATTGCCACTCGATCCGCTCGGAATGTCCCTTCCTGTTCGAAGGCGTGCTTCCCGATTTCAATATCGGCACGGACAACGGAAAGACCTGCGCGCCCGAATTCCAGGAGGCGGTGTTCGAGATCTGCCAGGCGGCCGAGGGCTATACTTCCATCCTGAACGGCCGTTTCCGCGGCGGCTGGACGACGCGCCATTACGGACGGCGCGAAGCCGGCGTCCACGCCGTGCAGATGGAACTCGCGCAATCGACCCATCTCGCGACCGAGGCGCTCCCTTTCGCCTATGACGAGGCCAAGGCGGAAAGGCTGCGCGTCCATCTGCGCGCCATCCTCACCCGCCTTGAAGAGATCGCCCTTTCGATGAAATCCGGAGCCGGCAAATGACCAATCCCCGCCACAATATCCGCGAGATCCACGCGCCGCGCGGGCCGGAGCTCAATGCGCTTTCCTGGCAGACGGAGGCGCCGCTGCGCATGCTGATGAACAATCTCGATCCGGGCGTGGCGGAAAACCCGAACGAACTCGTCGTCTATGGCGGCATCGGCCGCGCCGCGCGCACCTGGAACGATTTCGATGCGATCGTCGCGACGCTGAAGACACTGAAGGAAGACGAGACGCTGCTGGTCCAATCCGGCAAGCCCGTCGGCGTCTTCCGGACGCATGCCGACGCGCCGCGCGTGCTGATCGCCAATTCCAACCTCGTGCCGCACTGGGCCGACTGGGACCATTTCAACGAGCTCGATCGCAAAGGCCTGATGATGTACGGCCAGATGACGGCCGGCTCGTGGATCTATATCGGGACGCAGGGCATCGTGCAGGGCACCTACGAGACCTTCGTGGAGGCCGGCCGCCAGCACTATCACGGCGATCTCAGGGGCAAATGGATCCTGACGGCGGGGCTCGGCGGCATGGGCGGGGCGCAACCGCTCGCCGCCGTCATGGCCGGCGCCTCGTGCCTCGCCATCGAATGCGACCCGGACCGCATCGATTTCCGCCTGCGCACCCGCTATCTCGATGAGCGCGCCGACACGCTCGACGAGGCGCTCGCCATGATCGGGCAATGGATCAAGGCGGGCGAGGCAAAATCGGTCGGGCTCGTCGGCAACGCAGCCGAAATCGTGCCGGAGCTTTACCGGCGCGGGGTCAGGCCGGACATCCTGACCGACCAGACCTCGGCGCACGATCCGCTGAACGGCTATCTGCCCAAGGGCTGGTCGCTCGCCGAATGGCGGGAGAAGCGCGAGAGCGATCCGAAGGCGGTGGAGAAGGCGGCCCGCCAGTCGATGCGCGAGCATGTCGAGGCCATGGTCGCCTTCTGGAACGATGGCGTGCCCACGCTCGACTACGGCAACAACATCCGCCAGGTCGCCAAGGACGAGGGCTTCGACAACGCGTTTGCCTTCCCCGGCTTCGTGCCGGCCTATATCCGCCCGCTCTTCTGCCGCGGCATCGGGCCGTTCCGCTGGGCGGCGCTGTCGGGCGATCCGGAGGACATCTTCCGCACCGACGAGAAGGTGAAGGAACTGACGCCGGGCAATACGCATCTGCACAACTGGCTCGACATGGCGAGGGAGCGCATCGCCTTCCAGGGCCTGCCGGCGCGCATCTGCTGGGTGGGACTCGGCGACCGCCACCGGCTCGGCCTCGCCTTCAACGAGATGGTGGCGAAGGGCGAATTGAAGGCGCCGGTCGTCATCGGCCGCGACCATCTCGATTCCGGCTCCGTCGCTTCGCCCAACCGCGAGACCGAGGCTATGAAGGACGGATCGGATGCCGTTTCCGACTGGCCGCTGCTCAACGCCTTGCTCAACTGTGCCTCCGGCGCGACCTGGGTGTCGCTGCATCATGGCGGCGGGGTCGGAATGGGCTTCTCGCAGCATGCCGGCATGGTGATCTGCGCCGACGGCACGCCGGAAGCGGCGAGACGGCTGGAGCGGGTCCTGTGGAACGATCCGGCGAGCGGCGTCATGCGCCATGCCGACGCCGGCTACGACACGGCCATCGAATGCGCGAAGGAGAAGGGCCTGAGGCTGCCTGGAATCCTGGGAAACTGAGAAGGCTCAACAGGTGACCGCGATGACGCAGCGCCGGCGGTCCCTCGTCGCCACGCTGTAGCCATGCGGCCGCTGCCCCTGTTCCGTGCATTGAAGCGTGGCGGCTTCGCTGACCGGCACGCCGACGCGGATCGGCAAGGCGATCACGTCATGGGAGAGGACGTAGATGACGTGGTTCTTCTGGTAGTAGGCGGTCGCCTGTTCGCAGGTGAGATCCTGGGCAAGCTGGAAATCCGCGGCCGACGCTGATTGCGCGCCCATTGCGAGCAATCCGGCCATGACCAGGAAAATCGCCTTCCTCAACGATACCCCCTCGAACGGTCCCGTGAAGGCCATAGAGATAGGCACGCAGGTCCGCCCGCGCCACCGCCTGCAAATGTCGGCGGTCCGCATGCTGAACGGCGGGTATCCGGCTTATCGGGCCTCGTAGCTGAAGCGGTCGAAATCCGCCGGCCGGCCGGAGCCGGATATGTCGAAGGCGACCATGCCGACGAACGCGCCGGTGAATGAGCCGTGCTCGCCGCGCCCGGCCTCGTCGGAAATCAGGCTGGCGTCAAGCGCGGGCCCGATCGGCCGCCAGTCGCCGTCCACACGCCAATAGAATTGCTCGCTGGCCTCTTCCACTTCAACCGCCAGTTCGACCGGACCGTCGGCGGGGAGCGCGACGGGCTCGGCGAGTGGAAAGGTGAGACGGCCGTTCGGCCAGTCGCCGAGGCAGCTCAT
>JBQCFH010000528.1:0-9472 GCA_051959385.1 Rhizobiaceae bacterium
CGCCGCGAAGGGCTTGCCGGCCACCTCGTCGCTGTCGAAGCCGAAGAGCGCCTCGGCCGGCCGGCTGATCGAGCGGATCGTTCCTTCCGGCGAGATGAGGACGACGCCGTCGGTGGCCGTGTCGATGATGGCGCGGAGTTCATCGAGCCGCGCATCGGCATCGGGGCTCGGCGCCGGCGCCGGCGCCGGCTCGGCAAGGGGCAGCTGCCGGATCTCGGCTTGGCCTTCGGACGACTGCGCCGCCGGCCGCATCGCCAGCATCAGCGCCTTGCCGCCCTTCCACGGCACCGACTGAAGCAGCGCCTCGATCGGCAGCGTCTCGCCGGAGGCCGTCTTCAGGCGCAGCCTGCGGTCTCCCGCCGCATCCTCCGTCTCGTAGGGATCGGCAAAAAGCTCGCCCAATCCGCCGGCGCTCCGGATCGCCCCGAGCGACGGGTAGCCGGTCAGGCGAAGGAATTCGTCATTGGCGTAGTGCAGTTCGTCGCCTGAATGTACGAGCACCGGCGTCGGCAGGTTCGACAGGAGCATCTCGTAGAGATCGGGCTGAGCCGCCGCGCCGGCTTCCTCGTCGGCCTCTCCCTCGGCCTCTGCCGTGGAAAGCGGGGAGGCGGGATCCGCAGAGACCGAGGCCAGCGGGATGACGTTCTCGGGCTCCTCAGCCGGCCGCGCCGTTTCCGGCGCAGGCGTGGAATGGGCGGCGGCGCTTTTCTCCACCGCGTCCGTCTCTTCGGGCGCAGTTTCATCGTCTGCGGGAGACGGCGCCTCGGCCTCCTCGGCCGTGGCATTCTCGGCCAATGCGTTCTCGCCTGTGGATGCTCCGTCGTCATGTTCGACGGCACCCTCGGCCGCACCTTCCGCCGGCGTTACAGCCTCGGTATTGGCCGCATCCGAAACTGGATCGTCGATCGCGCCGGCTCTCGCCGTCGTCCCGGCCGCTTCCGCCTCTGTTGCCGCGCCGCCTTCTATACCCTGCGGGGCGGGGCTTTCCGGTGCGCTCTCGGAGCGGTCCGGATTTGGGGCGGACAGCTTCAGCCAGTCGCGCTTGCCGAAGGTTTCGCGCGCGATTGGCAGCACCTTGTCGGCCGCCGTTTCGCCGGAACCATCGTTGCCGGCCGGCGGCAGTCCGCCCGGTTCGGCCCGCTTGTCGCTCTCCTTCCTGAGACGCGCGCCGATCTCGCGAAACGCATTGCGCTCCGTTTGCGAAAGCCCCTCCTCGGTAGGCGCTGCCGGTCGGTGTTCCGCGAGCCGGATGATCTTGTCGCTGTAGCGCCGCTCCGGCTGCGGCACGATGGCGAGCGCCGGGACCTCGCCGCGGAAAGGATCACGTGTTTCCTGAGCCGCCGCGCCGGATTCTCCTGTCGTCGGCGCCGCCGGTTTGTCCTCCGCCTTTCCGGTGGAGTTTGGCTCGCCGGCCGGTCTGGCTTGCTCGACGGCGCGCGCAATGGGTTCGGGGGCCGCTACGGCGTCGCCCATGCGCGCCACGCCGAAGCCGCGAAATCCCTGGAAATTGCGGTCCCGTCCGTAGACCGGCAGCGCGGCAAGATCGACCGGCACGCGCATGGCGGCGCTCGCGATCGGCCACAAAACGGAACGGCCCGACCAGGTATCGCGCCGTTCGAGCAGGGCGGCGATCTCGCCGTCCTCATCGAAGCCGAACGCCTCCGCCACTTCCCGGAATGAGCGGCCGATGACATCGGCCGACGCTTCGCCGAGAGCGCTTGCGAATTCCTCCGAGATCGAGGTGAAGCGGCCGTCGGCGCCCGTCCGCCAGACGAATTTCACCGGCGCGGCGCCGGACCCCATCTTGCGCGCTGCGGCGGATGGGGGCGCGGGAGTCTCTGCCGGCCGGTTGTCCTGCGCGGCGGCCGGCGCCGCGTTCGGCGCAGGCTCAGCCTCGTTCGCATGATGGAAATACCAGCGGTCGACGGAGCCGTGTGGAGGCTCGCCGGGGGAAGCCTTGCCGGCCACTCTTTCCTCAGGCGAGGCGGGGAGGGTGGCGGGGCTCCGGGCGGTTTCGACCGGAGCGGTTGCCGTCGCGGTTTCCGGTGGCGATGCCGGTTCCGCCGCGGCCATGTCAGCAGGGGACTGCGCCTTCGCGGCCGGTTCGCCGTCATCCACGAGCACGATCAGGTGCGTCGCCGGCTCGTCGGTCAGCCGCGCCAGCCCGGCGGGCATGCGCAGCGCGCCTACCGGGATCCGCTTCTTCGCCAGACGTTCGGGCCCCTGCGCTTCCCTTATGAGGCCGCGCAGCGTGTCCTCGGCGATGGCGAGCGAGCTGAATTCGGGCGAGGCGGCAATGATCTTGCCGTCGCCGTCGAGGAGCGCGATGAACCGGCCCTCTTCGCCGAAACCCTGGATGGCCCGTTCGGCCTTGCCGCGGATGTCGGCGGACGTCGCATCTGCCGCAGGCACGGCGAGCAGGAGCGCCTTTTCGCCGTCGGGCAGGAGCATGGCCGAGGCAAGCACGTTCAAGACGCGGCTGGCGAAGCCGTTGGTGACGCGAATGGCGATGGGCCGGTCGCGGCCGATGTCGGGAAAGCCCGCGGTCGAGGCGATCTGCCGCTGGGCGGGCAGGCCCAGCTTCGGCTCCGCGCCCACGATCCCGCCGATATCGGAAAATCCGAAGAGCCGCGCGCCTGGACCGTTCGCCCACAATACCTCGCGAAGATCGGTGGCGAGGATGACGAGCGCGTCCGCGTCGGCAAACCGGCTCCGGACCTCGTCCAGGACCACGATGTCCAAAAAGGAATACTGCCTCGACCCCATGCGCCAAGCTCAATCGACGGCGCCATTTGGCCGGTGGTTCTGGCCAGGGCGCCCTTTTGGCTAACATTCCGTTAATAAGTGGAATGCGCAACCCCGTCCACAAAGGGGCGAAGCTGTCAAAATCGTTTTTCGGCCGCGTGGTTAACGTCGGCAGGGATGCTGCAGCGCAAAAAAATGTTGCAATGCACAAAAACTGCGTCTATATGTCATGCCGAAGCCCTTCAATGCCACCGAGGGCGTTGCCAGGCGAGAGCAGAGCGAAAGGATCAACCCCATGGCCAAGGCCGAAAAAGTGAGTGAGACCATCGAGTTCCCGAGTTTCGACGCAAGCAAGGCTACCGACCAGTTCCGCGCCTTCACCGAGAAGGGCGTCGAGCAGTCGAAGGAAGCCTATGCCAAGCTGAAGGCCGGCGCGGAAAACGCGCAGAAGGCGCTGGAGTCGAGCTTCGAGACCGCCAAGTCGGCCGGCAGCGAAATTTCCCTGAAGACGATCGCGGCGCTGCGCGCCAATGCCGAGGCCGATTTTGCCCATATCGAGGCGCTGATCGGCGTCACTTCCGTTTCCGAGTTGTTCGAGCTGCAGACCTCCTACCTGCGCAAGCGCGTCGAGCTGGCGGTCAGCCAGGCGAAGGATTTCCAGTCGGCGTCCGCCAAGGCGGCCGAAGAGGTGGTGAAGCCGGTCAAGGACGTGTTCGAGAAGTCCTTCAGGGAACTGAAGGTCGCCTGACGCGTTAGCGAGCGTTCACCCGCAGCGGTTCCTCCCGCCGCTCGGGATGAGCGGCCCCGAAGCCCCCCGATGCGGGGCCGCGAGTTAAAGGCCGGTCCTCCCCCGGCCTTTTTCTTTGCCGTTTTCCGTCTTCGAAGACGTGCCGATTGGCCTTGAAAAAGGTCGAGTTTGCTCTTAATGACGCGGGCGTCGGCTTCGCGTCCGCACGATTTCGGCATGCGGTTGTAGCTCAGCTGGTTAGAGCGCCGGATTGTGGATCCGGAGGTCGCTGGTTCGATCCCAGCCAACCGTACCAGCCGATCAAATCCTCCCCCTTCCATCCTGTCTGCCGCGCGATGCGTCAGCGGGTCGAACTCGTCACCCGGGCGTCGATGGCGCCGACCGGCCGATTGTCGTGCCGTACGAGCAGAAACATCACCGCCAGACCGATGACGAACGGAAGAAAAAGGGCGGCTATGCTCGCCTGCAGGATGAGAACGTTTCGCCACCTGTGCGCCTTGCGAGTGTCCTTCATCGCACCCTCACAACGCCCGGCCGCCTGCGCGAATTATGGAAGAAACCCGTTAATCGTTCGCTGCGGCACGCGTTAACGCGGTTAACGCGTCCTCGACGGGCCCTTCGCGCCGGCCGACGAACCCCGCGGCGCCCAGCGGGCACACTCTCGGTCACGCTCCCTTTCGCGCGCAACAATGTTTGAAAGCCGCTCGGGAACCCGTGTCCGCCGGGGTTCATTCCGCGTCCGAAGGGAAGAGAAGGAGAAATCCAATGCTTCGAAATCACGCTTTGGCGGCGATCGTCGCCGCGGGCGCCCTCGGCGCCGGGTTCGCCATGCCCTCACAGGCAAACGCCATGCCGATGGTGACGATCCAGCCGGAAGGCCTGCCGCTCATCATGGTGCGCAACGGCTGCGGCCGCGGCTGGCACCTCAACAGATGGGGGCGGTGTGTGGTGAACTACCCGTATCGTCGCTATGCCTATTATGGCTGGTATGGACCGCGCTACTATTACGGATGGTACCACCGGCCGCACTACTGGTACTGGCGCCACCATCATCATCATCACCACCATCACCATTGGCGGCACCATTACTACCGGAGCCGGTGAGCGTCGCACGGGGCACGTCACGGGAGTTTCGAGCCAGAACTCCCGTCCGCCCCAGGTTTTTAGCAGGACGCCGCCTCTATGCGGCGTCCCGTCCGAACCTTCAGGCTCGGGCGGAGGCTCAGCGCGCCGGCACCAGTTTGGTCGACCCGTCGGACTGAAACGACAAGGCGAAGATTTGTCCTGCCATGCCCTTGGCCATATCCGGCGAGAAGCTAAGGGGCGTGCAATCCTTCAAGGCCTTCGTTGCCGCATCGACATAGGCCTTCTGGGCCGTGTCGTCTCCGCTGACCTGGACGGCGCTGGCGCGGGGCTCGCCGAGCAATGAGCCGTCGCGCTTGAAGCCGACGCGCAGCGTCACAGAGGAATTCTTGCTTCCGGCCGGCGGATGCCAGCACGATGCGATGGCCGGGCCGATATCCTTCACCGAATTGAGTTCGGCCGACAACGCGTGGCCCGTCGCGCCCGCAAGAACGGCGCTCGCGACAAGGGAAATCGCAGCCTGGTGTTTCATGATCATCCGCCTCTAATCGACCGACGATATGCATGGAAATATAGGGCATTTTGCCCCGGATTGCCGCATCCGGGCCAATTTTTTCGTTTCCACGGCAGGGTTCCGGTGACGGCGGCAAGGCTTTGCCAGCCCACCCGCGTCAGAAGAGCGAGCCCTGGCCGCTGCCCTTTTTCGCCGTCGGAGCAGACTTCGCACGCACAGCGCCGCCGCCCGCGACCGCTGCTACCTTGCCGTCGGTGAATTCGATGTCGAGCACGTCTCCTGCGGAAACCGACGAAGCGGTGCGCACGACGAGGCCGCTGCCGTCCTTGACGACCGCAAAGCCGCGGGCGAGCACAGAATGATAGGAGAGCGTCTCGGCGAGCCGCCAAGCCTGCGTCAGACGGGATTGGCGGCGCTCGAGGAGAAGATCCGATGCCTTGTCGGCGCGGCGGCTGAGCGACGCCACGGATTCGGACAGCATCCGGCTGCGTCTCCGGAGCGCATCGGGCCTGATGCGGGCCGCATCGCGATCGAAGCGCGTCCGCCGCATCTCCACGAGCGCGAGGAAGACGTTCGGCAGCCGCGCGCCGGCGCGTTCGGTGCGCCGCCTCGTCTCGGCGATGCGCCGGCCGAGCAACGCCGGCGACAGGCGGACGCCGCGAAAGCCCGCGCGCTTCGTTTCCGTGTTCGCGGTCAGCGCCCGGCCGAGCCGGCTTGCCGCCTCGTCGAAACGGCGGCGCGGCAGCGCCAAAAGCTGGTCGGCGGAAGGCAGGGCGCGGGATGCTGCCCGCAGCGCCTGCCTTTTCCGGTCGGAAGAGCGCGAGACCGCGCCCTGGAGCCGGGCCGAGAGGTTGGCGATGCGCGCCTCGAGTTCGGCCTTGACCGGCACGGCCAGTTCCGCAGCGCCGGTCGGAGTGGGCGCGCGGACGTCTGCGACAAAATCGATCAGCGTCCAGTCGGTCTCGTGCCCGACCGCCGAGATGAGGGGGATGGCCGAGGCGGCCGCGGCGCGCGCCAGCGCCTCGTCGTTGAAGCCCCAGAGGTCCTCCAGGCTGCCGCCGCCGCGCGCCACGATCAGCACGTCCGGGCGCGGGATCGGACCGCCGGACACAAGCCGGTTGAACCCGGCGATGGCCGCCGACACCTCCGCTCCGGTCGTTTCGCCCTGGACGCGCACGGGCCACAGGAGGATGTGCAGCGGGAAACGATCGTCGATACGGTGGATGATGTCGCGTATGACGGCGCCGGTCGGCGAGGTGATCACGCCGATGACGCGCGGCATGAAGGGGAGCGCCCGCTTGCGGTCGGCATCGAAAAGGCCCTCGGCCGAGAGCCGCCGCTTGCGTTCGTCGAGAAGGGTCATCAGCGCGCCGGCGCCGGCCGGCTCGATACTGTCGACGACGATCTGGTATTTCGAAGAGCCGGGATAGGTCGTCAGCCTGCCGGTGGCGATGACCTCCATACCCTCCTCGGGCCTGATCTTCAGGCGCGCGAAGGTGCCCTTCCAAATGCAGGCTTCGAGCCGCGCCCGGTCGTCCTTCAGTGCGAAATAGGCGTGGCCGGAGGAATGCTGGCCGCGATAGCCGGAGATCTCGCCGCGCACGCGCACATAGCCGAACGAGTCTTCGACGGTGCGCTTCAGCGCCAGCGATATCTCGCTGACGGTGAATTCCGCCGCATTGCTTCGGGAATCGCCATTCGTGAAATCGGACATGTCGCGATTGAGGACGCGACAGGTGCTTCGGTCAAGAGGGCTGCCGGCCCGCCGCAGCCGCCGGACCGGGGCCCCCGGCATCCGTCCTGTTCTTCAAGGCAGCGATCGCCTTCTCCAAGACCTGCCGTGCGCGCTCCGCCGACTTGCCGTCAAGCTTGGCGACGTCGAGGAAAAGCGTCAGCCCGCTGTCGACCTCGTTGATGGTCGTGGGGGCTTCATCCGAGGTTTCGTATATCCCTTCCACCGTGTAGGGGATCACCTCCCTGGCGATGCCCTTCAGCGTGATCGGCGGCAGCGCGCGCGCCTTCACGCTATCCTCGACCAAGGCATAGGTCTCCTCGCTGATGACGATTCCGCCCGGTTCGGCGATGGACTGGAGGCGCGCGGCGAGATTGGCCTCGGCGCCGACGATCGTGTAGTCCATCCGGTCGAGGCTGCCGAAATTGCCGACATTGCAATAGCCGGTATTGATGCCCATGCGCACCTGGAGCGGCCTTTGAATGCCGCGACGGCGCCATTCGGCCTTCAGGGTCACGAGGCGGCGCTGCATGGCGATGGCCATGTCGAGGCAGGTCCTGGCATCCTCGCGCGCGCCCTTGGTTTCCGGGTCGCCGAAGAAAGCGAGGATGGCGTCGCCGATGAACTTGTCCACCGTCGCGCCATAGGACTGGGCGATCAGCGACATTTCGGTGAAATATTCGTTGAGCAGACTGGTCAGCTCCTCCGGCTGCAGCCGCTCCGACATCTCGGTGAAGTCCTTTATGTCGGAAAAGAAGATCGTGAGCTTCTTGCGCTCGGTCGAGATGATCACATCCTTCTCGCCGCTGAAGATGCTCTTGTAGATCTGCGGCGAAAGGTACTTCGAGATCTTCATGGATATGGAGGCCAGAAAGCCGTTGGCCTCCTCGAGCTCGCGGTTCATCTTGCGGAATTCGTTGGCGTGACGCCACTGCACGCTGGAGAAGGCGATGGCGAACGCGCCGCCGCAGGCGAGATACATCAACAGATATTTGAATGAATAGAGATTGCGCGCGACCGGCTGGCGGACGGTGATCTCCTGGATGCCGCGCACATCGCCCACCTTCCAGTCCCGCTTCGGGCTGTCCGGGTGCGAATTGTGGCACGCCACGCATGCCGCGCCCATCACAACGGGAACCGCCATCCGTATCTGCCGTTCGAACAGGGAGCCGGAGATCGAGGTGGCGACCATGTCGGGATCGCGCTTGGCGCGAAAATCCGCGAGCGCGTTCTTCTCGAAGGGGTCGAGCACGTGCGGAGCGCGGCCGGCGAAGGTCAGATCGGATGTGAAATTGTAGCCGATATTGACGCCATGGTGAGCGATGATGCTGCCCAGTTCCAGCGACAGCGTCGCCGGTATCGGGACCGCGCCGGAAACATCCTTGTAATTGTGAACGGCAACGGTATCGCCTTTGAAATTCTGGACCCGGGAGACGATGTTGTCGGCGTAGTAGGCGCGAATGTCATTGAAAACGCCGTTCAGGGCGCGCGCTTCCGTGTTCAGGCTCGTGTCCGAAAGGTCCCTCAGGTCGAGCCAGACGGCCACGGGCAGCATGGCAAGCGCCACGACCATGACCAGCGCCAATGATAACGGCTTCTCGATCGCATAACGCGAAAGCGATTTCATCGCGCCCCCCTTTCGCACGAAATCCGTGCATCGTATGCCGGATGGCTTACCGCGAGATTACTTCCCGCAGGCGGACGGCGGAGCGATTTTAGCCGATTATCCGCCGGGTGGAAATCGGCCGCGGCGCAGGCACAAAGCCGGCTTTGTCCAGCCCTCACCAGCCGGGCAGGATATGGCTCGGCCGCAGCCGCCGGCCGCGCGCGGCCGAGAAGGCGGCGAAATCGAAGCTGCCCGTCTCGTCGGGCGCCGGCACGGAGATGTTGTCGAGGCTTTCGGCGATGTGGCGGGCCAGCGCCTCCACGATCTCGGTGTGGCCGGTATGGCCGCGCATGATGCCGATCTGGCAATCCGGCAAGCGACCGAACCCGTCGGCTTCGCCGAGCACGCGCATGCCGGGCCTCAGCGCGCATTCCGGCAGGACGGAGAGGGCAAGCCCGGAGAGCACGGCGGCGGCCACGACGGTCGCCGACCAGCTCGTAAACAGAATGCGATATTCGCGGCCCATGCGGTCGAGCACGTCGCAGGCCGCCTGCCGCCAGATACAGCCCGGCCGGCCGAAGGCCATCGGCAGGACTTCCGCCTCATGCGTCGAATGGTTGGCGGAGGAGACCCACAGAAGCGGCTCGCGGCGCACGACCTCGGAATGCCGCACCTCATCATTCTGCGTCACCAGCGCGATGTCGAGCGCGCCGCGCCGGATCAGCGCATCGAGATTGGGGCTCGGTTCACAGACGACCGAGAGCTCGACCAGCGGGTTGGAGCGGCCGAAGCGGGCCATGATCTCGGGGAGGAAGCGGTCGGCATAGTCGTCCGGCGTGCCGATGCGGATATGGCCCTCAAGCTGGGTGTCGTCGAAGGCGGCCAGCGTCTCGCGGTTGAGATAGATCAGCCGCCGGGCGTAGGAGAGCAGCCGGTCGCCCTCCTCGGTCAGCCTGTTCGAGCGGCCGTCCTTCTCGAACAGCGCCTTGCCGATCCGTTCCTCCAGCCGCCGCATCTGCATGGAAACCGCCGATTGCGTGCGGT
>JBQCFH010000529.1:0-7073 GCA_051959385.1 Rhizobiaceae bacterium
GCGGAAATGAGTGGATGTGCCGCCCAGCGGAATGAACAGGCCCCGGCGTGCAAGCCATGGCAGCAATCCACGAAAGAGCGCCGCGTATTCAAAGGCGAACATCCTGGCGATCGGCCCGCGCCGGAAATTCATGATGACGAGCGGCGCCTGCAGGCAGGCGAGCCACGGGTCGCCCTCGCTGAAGCGCTGCCAGGCTTCGATGAGCTGGAAAGGATGCGGCCGGTCCTCGGCGTCGTAGACCACCACGAATTCGCCTGAGGTCATCGGGAGCGCATAACACAGCGCCTTCGGTTTGGTCCGGGGCACCGAAGGAGGCACCTCGACGATCTCCACGAAGGACTGCAGCTTGTGCGCGCGCAATGCCGCCAGCGTGGCTTCGTCGTCGGCCTCGCATACGAGCTTGATTTCAAGCTTGCCGCGGGGCCAGACGAGCTGTCCGAGCGCGACCAGGAGGTCGGGGACCATCTCGGCCTCGCGGTAGAGCGCAACCAGCACCGAATAGACCGGCAGTTCGGCGGGATCGTATTCCTTCAGCCGCGCCACGTTCGGCGCGCCCGCACCGGCCACCGCGACGAAGCGGAGGCCGACGCAGGCGAGGAAAAACAGCGTGAAGAAAAGGTGAATGAAAAGCCCCGCCGCCGATGGGGCCGATAAGATGGCGGCGGGTAATCCGATCAGGATGGCGCCGAGCAGGACGCCCTGCCATCCGTTGGTGACGATCTTCGCGGACTGGAGCGGAAGCATCGTGAAAAGTTTGTCAAGGGCATTTTGCAGAAGGCTCGGCGACGCCGAGCGGACGAGAGCGTCCCTCAATGCTCCAGGTGCGACGATCGACACGCGGTGGCGCATTGCGGCGCTTGCCTCGACGCGCCGGCGAAGCGCCTCGATCTCGTCGTGAGCCGGCGCGACCAGGAAGCCGACCAGGCCGCCCGGCTGTTCATACTTGACCGGCACTATCCCTTGGCCACGGCCGAGCAGCATCGCGCCGTCACGGTCGCCGAGAATAAGCCTTTGCGGGTCGACCCGAGGCAAAAAGCCGAGACCCAGCACACGGGCCAGCTCTCGATACAGGCGTTTCTCGTCGACCGCGCCCGATACGACCGCTTCGATCGGCACGGCAACGCCGTTCATCCTGGCGCGCGCAACGATCGCGCCCGCCTCAGCATCGGTGAGGCCGGCGCGCTTCAATATGGTTGTCCAGAGCAGCCGTGCGACGCCGCCGCGACCGGCCGGGCTTATGTCATTGTCAGCAATGTGCTGACCGGCTGCTGCCGGGCCGGCATCGCGCCTGACGGGATCGGCTGGCCGTTGCGGCACGCGCAAATGCTGTCCTGAACCGGTTGGCGCGTCGACTGCTCCGCGGGAGCGGAGCGCGGGATCATGCTGCCACAGCATGGGGGAAGAAGGGCTTCTGCGGGCCTCGCGCCACGAGCGGCGGCAGGTCCGGGCCGAGGAGGCGGCGTATGCCGGCAAGCGCCGCGCCGTCACAGCGGATATAGGCGACGACCGACCATTCGCCCGCGACGAGCTTCGGCATGCCCATCGGAACGATGTGCCAGTCCATGATGCGGTAGAGCGGCAGGAAATAGGTCGCCTGCACGCCGCCGGCATGTTCGACACCCTGCTCGACGCAGAACTGCATCGATGCGCAGAACAGCTGGAAAAGCGTCCCGCGGCGACTTGCGCTGCGCTTGCGGGGAACGACGAACGTGCGCGTCCAATCGGCCCAGCTCCGGTGGCGGGGAACCTCGCACATGTCGCACATATGGGCGAACACATCGCAGGCGAGGTTCGGACGGATCGTCGGGATGAAGCGCGCGCCGGCGACGACCTCGCCATCCTCGATGCCGAGCAGATATGTCGCGTCCGGCGTGTCGAACTGGTCCAGTTCGCGGCCGTCCCGCGATTCCGGCCGCCAGCGCTTCTCCCTCACGTAAATGTCGTGCCGTATGCGTAGATAGGCATCCCATTCCTTCTCATACAGGCGGCGATTCAACTCGCCGACGACATGCGCCTCGATCATGCCGCATCCCCTTCCCACGGGGATGATGGCTGCTCCGCCGGCTCATTTCAGGTGTGGAATCTACCCATTGACAGCCGGCCGCACAAAACATGCTCAGGTCACGGAAAAATCTCCCTGCGACGGATTGCTTCGACCACGGCCTGGAGCGTCGTCCTCACGCCGTATTTGTCGCGAATGGCGGCAAGATGCTTGTCGACCGTGCGGCTGGAGATCGACAGGATGCAGGAGGTCTCCCACGCGCTCTTGCCGGCGGCTGTCCACGACAGCACTTCGCGCTCGCGCGCGCTCAGTTGTTCCTCGGCCGCATCGGCCACCAGGAGGGCCTCGACGGCGCCGACCGCGAATACCGACATCAGGTTGATGCTGGATTGCTCCCTTGCGGAGATGTCGCACTCGCGGGCGGACGATGCGAGGGACAGAGCCGCCTGCCAGTGGCGGCGCGAGGCCATCGGCACGACATAGCCGCTGTTGATCCCGAACTCGGTCGCTTCGCCGGCGACGCGCCGGGACGCAGGCGTCCCGCCGTAGGCGGCGGGCACGTCGCGCCAGAAGAAGGGTTGCGCGCTGCGGGCGGCATGGATGCATACGCCGTCGACATCGGCATAGCCCTGCTCGACGTAACGTTGGAGCCATCCCTCCGGCCAGCCGTTCAGTTCGATCAGCGGCGCGAGAGCCTGCCTGCCCACCGGCACGCCGCTCAGGATAAGGTGCTCGAAACCGAATTGCCGGACGCAGGAGAGGAGATCGTCGAGCAGTTCGCCAGGTTTCCGGTAATTTCTGCACCTTTCGATGAAATCGAAAGTACTTGCCTCTATGGACATCGTCCCCACCCCCCGGCAAAAGTAAGCGCGCAGCGAATGAGCATCAACAGAAATAATCGGATCAAACATGGTCCCGTTCGACGGTGGCCGGCGAGGCTCGCGGCCGCCCTCCTTTTCGCCGTCCAACTCGGAGCGCCCGCTCTTGCCGCCGATCCAGCCATCCCGAATTTCTGGGCGTCGAACGAAAGGCTGCAGAAGCCCGATTTGTCCGAGATTCAGCGGCTCCGCTTCCTGACGACGGTGGATTTTCCGCCTTTCAACTTCCTGGACGGAGACGGCCAGCTGACCGGCTTCAATGTCGATCTCGCGCGCGCCATCTGCGCCGAACTCGGCATTCTCGACAAATGCCAGATCCAGGCGCTGCCCTTCGCCGAACTCGGCGAAGCGCTCAATAAGGGCGAGGGCGAGGCCGTCATCGCGGGTCTCGCGATCACCCCGGAATCACGCGAGCAACTGGCCTTCTCCCGGTCGTACCTGCAATTTCCCGCGCGCTTCATCATGCCGAAGGCTACAGCGCTCTCGGAGCCCATCTACCGCAAGGTGACGGGCCTGCGCATCGGCGTCATGGCCGGATCGGCGCATGAGCGGATGCTGCGGGCCTATTTTCCCGATACGAAGCCTGTCACCTATTCCCGGCTAGACTGGCTCTACGACGATTTGCGCGAGCGGAAGATCGACGGCGCCTTCGGGGACGGCATGCGCTTCAGCTTCTGGCTCGCCGGGACGAATTCCCAGGGCTGCTGCCGGTTCGCCGGCGGCCCCTATCTCGCGCCCGAATATCTCGGCGAGGGGATGGCGATTGCCGTGGAAAAGAAGGATTTCGCCCTGGCCGACGCTTTCAACTATGCGCTCCGCGAGATCTCGGTCAATGGGAAGTTCGCGGAACTCTATCTGCGCTACTTTCCGGTGAGCTTCTATTAGCCAAGGCGCGAAACGGCAACGCCAGCGACCAGCCGAGCCGCGCCGGCCCATCGCCGCGAAAGTCGGCAAGTCCGATCTCCATCCCTTCGTGACCGCGTTCCGGCTGAGCCCGATAGGTCGAGAACAATCGATCCCAAAAGGGGAAATTGAAGCCGAAATTGGAGTCGGTCTCCGGCCGACGGCTCGAATGGTGCACCCGGTGCATATCGGGCGTGACGAGCACAAGCCGGAGCAGTGTATCGAGCTTTTCCGGCAGCCGCGCGTTCGCGTGGTTGAACATCGAGGAGCCGTTCAGCACGATCTCGAAGAGCAGGACCGAGAGCACCGGCGCGCCGATCGCGATCACCACGGCGGATTTCCAGAACATGGAAAGGACGATCTCCAGCGGGTGGAAACGCAGCGCCGTCGTCACGTCGAAGCCGGTATCGGAGTGATGCATGCGGTGAATGCGCCACAGGAGCGGAACCTTGTGGCTGGCGACATGCTCGGCCCAGACGGCGAAGTCCAGGACGAGAAACGACAGGACGCCGGCGATCCAAGGATCGACGCCGAGCAGCCTGAAGACGCCATAGCCCTGCGTTTCCGCCCAAAGCGCGGCGCCGACCGCGGCGGCCGGAAAGATCACGCGCAGGCAGATGGAGGCGATCACCAGCATCGACACGTTGGTGAACCAGCGCCGCGCCTTGAGCGCGCCAGCCATCTCCGCGCGTTCCAGCCTCGGAGACCACAGCTCGTAAGCCGCCATCGCCGCGAAGATCAGCGCGAAAGCGGCCAGGCGGATGAAGGCCTCGTTCGGCAGGAAATGACTCATCGCTCAGGTCAGCGTTCTGTGGCGCGCCTTCGCAGCCCTCTCGATGGCGCCGATGGTGGCTTCGTCTATCTTCAGGCTCCGGCGCAGAAGTTGCAGGATGCGCAGTTCCTCGAGCCGCATCTCGAGGTCCACGGCCGCGACCTCGAAGGCAAGCGCATAGGCCGTATCGTGGAGGCGCTGCGGCAGCTCCTCGCGGACGACTGCAAAGACCCGATCGAGCCCGTCCGGCTGCTGCAAGAGCCGCTGGCACTCCTGCGAAATCTCAAGCAGCCTCTCCTTCGGGAAATCCTGGAATACCGGCCAGGTGTCCACGACAGCGCCCATGCGGGCGAGCTCCTCGTCGGTCATGTCGCGGTCGGACGCGGAAACCACGATCATGATATAGATCAGCGCCTTGCAGGGCCCGAGCGAATTCATGCGAAAATTCTCCTGGTGACGGTGCAGCCAAGGTAGGACCCCTGGTGTGCGGCCGCAACGGCAAAGCTTTCCTGTCATTGACCGGCGAGGCCCGCGCGCTTAGAGCATGCGCGGTTTCCCAGCGAAAATCCGGAAGCAGAAAATGAACAACGCATCCTCGCGCGCCGCCGCGATCGACCTCAGCCCAGAAATCATCGCCGCGGCTGCGGAGAGCAAAGCGTGGCCCTTCGAGGAAGCGAAAAAGATCATCGCGCGCTACCAGGGTCGCGATTTCCCGAAAACGGTGCTGTTCGAAACCGGCTACGGCCCGTCCGGCCTGCCGCATATCGGCACGTTCGGCGAGGTCGCGCGCACCTCCATGGTGCGGCACGCCTTCCGCGTGCTCACCGAAGACAAGGTGCCGACCAAGATCCTGTGCTTCTCCGACGACATGGACGGGCTGCGCAAGGTGCCGGACAACGTGCCGAACAAGGAGGTGCTGAAGCGCTATCTCGGCATGCCGCTGACCAAGGTGCCCGACCCGTTCGGCAGCGAGTATGGCTCTTTCGGCGCGGCCAACAACGCCCGGTTGCGCGCCTTCCTCGACCGCTTCGGCTTCGACTACGAATTCGCCTCCTCGACGGACTATTACCTGTCCGGCCGCTTCGACGCGATGCTGTTGAAGATGCTGGAGAAATTCGACGAGGTCATGGAGATCATGCTGCCCTCGCTGCGCGAGGAGCGGGCACAGAGCTATGCGCCCTTCCTGCCGATCCATCCGAAGACAGGCGTGGTCATGCAGGTGCCGATCGACGGACGCGATGTCGATGCCGGCACGATCGTCTGGCGCGATCCGCATACAGGCGAGCCTTTCGAGACCAAGGTGACCGGCGGCGCAGCCAAGCTGCAATGGAAGCCGGACTGGGCGATGCGCTGGGCGGCACTCGGCGTCGACTACGAGATGTCGGGCAAGGACCTGATCGATTCCGTCAAGCTCGCCGGCCGCATCTGCCGGGTGCTCGGCGCGCCGCCGCCGGAGGGCTTCAACTACGAGCTTTTCCTCGACGAGAAGGGCCAGAAGATCTCGAAGTCGAAGGGCAACGGGCTCACCATCGACGAATGGCTGACCTACGCGCCGACGGAAAGCCTCGGCCTCTACATGTTCCAGCGGCCGAAGACGGCGAAGAAGCTCTATTTCGACGTGATCCCGAAGGCGGTCGACGAATATTACGCTTTCCTCGCCGCCTATCCGGACCAGGACTGGAAGAACCGGCTCGGCAACCCGGTCTGGCACATGCATGACGGCAATCCGCCGAGGATCGACCTGCCGGTACCCTTCGCCATGCTGCTCAATCTCGTCAGCGCATCGAACGCCGAGAACAAGGCGGTGCTGTGGGGCTTCATCTCGCGCCATGTTCCGGGCGTGACGCCGGAAACGCATCCCGAACTCGACCGGCTCGCCGATTACGCGATCCGGTATTACGAGGATTTCGTGAAGCCGGCGAAGATATATCGGGCGCCCGATGCGGAGGAACGGGAGGCCCTGGCGGCGCTCGCCGACAACCTGGAGGCTCTACCGGCCGGAGCCGGGGCGGAGGACATCCAGAACGCCTCCCTCAATGTTGCGCGTTTCATCCCGCGCTACCAGGACCACAAGCGCACCAGCCCTGAGGGCGGTCCCGGCGTTTCGGTCGCCTTCTTCCAGATGATCTATCAGGTACTGCTGGGGCAGGAACGCGGTCCGCGCTTCGGCTCGTTTGCCGCGCTCTACGGCAAGGCGGAGACGGTTGCGCTCATCCGCAAGGCGCTGGAGGGCAAGCTGGCGGCCTGAGAGCGGTCCTACACGCCGTCCGCCTCTCGAGCGACCGCTTTTTTTGACGCGGAGTCGAATTACCCCCTCTCCGCCTCGCATTCGCTCGGCACCTCTCCCCCTGAAGGGGGCGAGGACGGGAGCCAGACTCTCCGCCCGTCCTCTCCCTCACGAAGTGGGGGAGAGGTGCCGAGCGTAGCAAGGCGGAGAGGGGGGCAAGTCCACTGACTTGCCGCGAGCAGCGAAAAGATGCCCTTCGACTTATTCAGCGGACGGATGAGGGCCGTCGTT
>JBQCFH010000530.1:0-9402 GCA_051959385.1 Rhizobiaceae bacterium
TGCGCGAGCAGGCTGATGGGAACGGGTTCGTTCTTCACCGCGGAAGTGACGACGTAGGAATAGTAGCGGCGGATGCCGACCTGATCCCCCAGCATCCTCTCGATCAGCGCCTGGTAGTCGGAAAGGTTGCGCACGACCACCTTGCACAGATAGTCGATGCCGCCGCCGACGGCCCAGCATTCGACGATCTCGGGGATGCGCCGGACGGCGCCTTCGAACCGGGCGAAGTCTTCGCTGCGATGGCTTTCGATCTCGATCTCGACGAACACGATCGCCACCGGTCCGAATGCCTTCAGCGAGATCTGCGCGCCGTAGCTCTCGATGATGCCGGCGTCCTCCAGCCGGCGCAGCCGCTCCCAGCAGGGCGTGGCGGAAAGGTTGACGCGCTCGGCCAGCGCCGCCTTCGGGATGCGCCCCTCGCGCTGCAGGATGGCGAGGATCTTGATGTCCCGCGCATCGAGTCTCGGTGTCTCGGATCTGGTTTTCGTCAAGCCGGTCCGGGCCCCCCTCGAAAGACCGGCCAAGTTTAGAACGGGGGCGGCGGCCGCGTCCAGATTCTCGGGCCCAGATTCTCGGGCCGCGCCCTTCTCGTCTTACTTGATGCGACTAACCCCACTCCGCCTCGCTTCGCTCGGCACCTCTCCCCCACTTTCGTGGGGTAGAGGAAGGGCGCCAAGCCGTGCGGCCGCCGCTTCCTCTCCCCCGTCGAACGGGGGAGAGGTGGTTCGCGAAGCGAACCGGAGTGGGGTTGAATTCTAACGAACGAGCTGCCTCGTCACCCCTCCAGCACCGCCTTCAGGAACTCGCGCGTGCGCGCCTCCTTCGGATTGCTGAAAATCTGTTCCGGCGTTCCCTGTTCCTTGATCTTGCCGCGGTCGAAGAAGCAGATGCGGTCCGAGACCTCGCGCGCGAAGCGCATTTCGTGCGTCACCAGGAGCATGGTCAAATCATGCTCCGCCGCCAGGCTGCCGATGACGTTCAGGACCTCGCCGACGAGCTCCGGATCGAGTGCGGAGGTCGGCTCGTCGAAGAGCATGATCTTCGGCCGCATCGCGAGCGCGCGGGCGATGCCGACGCGCTGCTGCTGGCCGCCGGAAAGCTGCGAGGGGAATTTGTGCGCGTGCTCCGTCAGCCCCACCATTTTCAGGAGCTGCTCGGCCCGGTCGCGCGCCTCCGCCTTGGGCAGCTTCAATACGTTGATCGGCGCCTCGGTGATGTTGCGCATCACGCTCATATGCGGGAACAGGTTGAACTGCTGGAACACCATGCCGAGCTTGGTGCGCATCTTCTTCAGATGCGCTTCGGAGGCGGGCCGCAACGTTCCATTGCGCTCCTCGTGCCAGAGCGGCTCGCCGTCGACATGGATGACGCCGTCGCTGATCTCTTCCAGCGTCATCAGGATGCGCAGCACCGTCGACTTGCCCGAGCCGGACGGGCCGATGATGGTGACCTTCTCGCCGGGCTTCACGTCGAAGTCGAGTTCGTCCAGCACGACATGGCTGCCGTACTTCTTCACCACCTTCTCGAACTTGATGATGGGTTCGGTCATTTGAGCGGTATCCCGGTTTTCGGAAGCCTCATGTCGACGTAGCGGACGATACCCGAACAGACGAGCGTCAGGATCAGATAGATGCCGCCGACCATCGTCAGCGGAACGAGATAGTCGAAGGTCTGGTCGCCGATGATCTTGGCGACGCCGAGCATTTCCAGCACCGTCACCACCGAGAGCACCGGCACGTCCTTCATGATCGAGACGAGATAGTTGCCCAGCGCCGGAACGACGCGGGGGACGGCCTGCGGCAGGATGATATGCGTGAAGGTGCGCCGCGGCGAGAAATCGAGCGCGCGGGCCGCCTCGCGCTGGCCCTTCGGTACGGCCTCGATGCCGGCGCGGTAGACCTCCGCCGTATAGGCGCTGTACTGCACGCCGAGCGCCAGGCAGCCGGTCAGGAAGGCCGGCAGGATGACGCCATAATCGGCAAGCACGTAATAGAGGAAGAAGAGCTGCACCAGGAGCGGCGTGTCGCGGAAGAATTCCGTGATGAACGTCGCCGGCCAGGAGACGAAGCGCGAGGGCACGCCCTTCAAGATGGCGAAGATCAGGCCGAGCACCATGGCCACCGCGAAGCCGGCGATGGAGGCCTCGATCGTGACGACCAGCCCCATCAGCAGGATCGGCAGGATGGAAATGGCGAAGGCGAGTTCGCCGTGGGAGGTGTCCCAGGAAAATCCGAACAGCATGGCCGCGCCTAATGTCCTAACGTGCGCCAGCGCCCGACGGCGCGTTCGAGAAGATGCATGAGGCCGGCGACGACGAGCGCCATGCCGAAATACATGAACAGGATCATCGTGTAGATGGTCGTGCTGTCCTGCGTGAAATTGCGGATGCGCTCGGCGACGAAGGTGAGGTCGCCGAGGCTGATGAGCGAGGCGAGCGCCGTGTCCTTCAGATTCTGCACTGCGAGATTGCCGAAGGCCGGTATCATCTCGGGGATGGCCTGCGGCAGCGCGATGCGCCACAGCGCCTGGCGCGGCGAGAAATTGAGCGCCTTGGCGGCCTCGTACTGGCTGTAGCGCACGGACTGGATGGCGCCGCGCACGACCTCCGCGCCATAGGCGCCGATGTTGAGGCCGAGCGCCAGCACGCCGGCGGCGACCGGCGGCAGCCTCAGATTGATGCCGATCATGTCGCCCGCGATCGGCAATGCGAAATAGAGCCAGAAGAGCTGCACCAGAAGCGAGGTGCCGCGGAAAATCTCGATATAGGCGATGGAGATGCCCTTGATCGCCCAGTTCGTCGACAGTTTGCCGATGCCGAAGGCGAAGGAGCAGATCGCACCGACGATCGTGGAATAGACGGTGAGCTGGATGGTGATCCAGGCTCCCTGCATCAGCGGCTTGAGGTATTCGCTCCATTCCATCGGTGAATCATCCCCTGTTCACCAGGATAATGAACAAGCTTGACGAGGAGAGCGTCGCAAAGCTCATGCGAAATTACCCCACCCCCGGCCTATCGGCCGGACCCTCCCCGTCGAGGGGAGGGAGGGCGCCAGACTCTCCGCCCTCCTTCCACCTCGACGGGGGAGGTGGCCCGCCAGTATCGCGGTCCAAACCAGGCGGCCGTCATCAAACCTTGAGCCGCGATACAGGCGGGCCGGAGGGGGTGAGTTCACCATCCGACCGATCGCGCCATCCATTCGTAAAGGGCGGCTCGGATTTCCGATGCCGCCCCTTCGCCATGGCTTACTTGGCCGAGCAGAGTTCCTTGGTCGTCTTCTCGAAGGAGCCCTTGATGTCGGCCGGCGTGAAGCCGTAGCCTTCCAGGATCTTCTTCCACTCGTCGGTCTTCTTGAACTTCACCAACGCCTCGTTGAACTTGTCGCGGAGATCGGCCGAGTCCTTGTTGAAGTTGAAGCCGCCCCAGCTGCGCGCCTCCTTGCCGTCGATCACCGGGTCCTTGAAGTCGGACGCGAGCTCGACCTTGTCGCTCTTCTTGGCGAGCTCGCTCGCCGTCAGGCCGGTAGCGGCGTAGGCGTCGGCGCGGCCGGTCGCGACCGTGGAGATCGCGTCGGCGTTGGAGGCGATGGTGACGATGTTCGATTCCGGCACGCCGAGCTTCTGCATCATGTTGAGCTGGTCGGCGCCGGCCATCACGGCCACCTTGAGGCCTTCCTTCTTGAAATCGGAATAGGTGTGGAGGTTTTTCGGGTCGCCCTTCACCACGAGAAGGCCCTCGCCGTAGGACGTGTTCGGCTCGCTATAGGCCACCTTCTCGCAGCGCTCCGGGCGGATGGCCATCTCGGAGGCCGTCATGTCGAAGCGGTTGGCCTGCAGGCCGGGGATGAGCGAGGAGAAATTGGTCACCACCCACTGGATGTTGGCCGGTTCGATGCCGAGCTGCTTGACCACCGCCTTGGCCACGTCCGGCCCGGCGCCCTTGGCATCGCCGCTCGGGTCCATGTAGCCGTACGGAATTTCGTTGGCGACCGCGATGCGGATATAGCCACGCTTCTTGATGTCCTTGAGGGTGACGGCGCCGGCGGCGCTGGCGGTCACCGCCGCGAGCGTGATGGCGCCGACGGTGGCGACGGCGAATTTGGCAAGCGAGAAGCTGGATTTCTTTCCCATTTTCGTTCCTTCCAGAGGTCTGCTGGTGATGATGTGCCGGCAAAAGGCCCGGCTTTCGCGAAAGGCGCGCCCGGGGCATGTCAACATGCCGTCGGCGGCAAGGAGCATGAAGTCCGGATGTTCCCCATATCGTTGTTTTTGTTATCCCTTAGGGTCGCGGAGAGCGGTCTCCGAGTCGAGGGAGGATGTCTCTTTTTATGGCCGGGCGGACAGGAGGATCGGCTATCCGTTCCGGCCAGATTGGATAGAACCACTACCGTTGCCAAGGCATAGTACCGCCGGCACAATCCGATGGCAAAACAGGCCGGCCGCGTTCCGGCATTGAATTCAGGTTAATGCGATGATGGTCGACCGCCTCGCTGCCCCGCGGAGCCTGTCCTCGATCCAGCCACGGGCCGGGGGCTCGGCGGCTCTCTCCCGTTCGACCGGGGTCGCATATGATCCGAAGCACCCCCTCACCGGCCCGAGGACAGGCTCCGCCGAGACGGAGAGGGGGTCGAACTTCATCAGCGATTGCCCTCGTCCTATGAGAAACTGGCCAGAATATCCGCTTTTCTTCATGTATGGGCATCCCTCATGCCGATAGCGTTCACCGATATCCTCGAGGCGCGCAGGCGGATCGCCGGCCGCGTGCTGAGGACGCCGATGCGCCGCTCGCCGGCCCTGGAGCGGGTGACGGGCGCGCCCGCCTGGCTGAAATGCGAGCACCATCAGACGACCGGGTCCTTCAAGCTGCGCGGCGCCACCAATGCCGTGCTGTCGCTCTCGGATGAGGAGCGCTCGCGCGGCGTCGTCACCTTTTCGACCGGCAACCATGGCCGCGCGCTCTCCCATGCGGCGATCGGCGCTGGCACGAAGGCGGTGGTCTGCATGTCGGCGCTGGTGCCGCGAAACAAGGTCGAGGCGATCCGCGCGCTTGGCGCCGACATTCGCATTGTCGGCAACAGCCAGGACGAGGCGGAGCGCGCCGCGGGCGAACTGGAGAAGGCGGAGGGGCTGAGGCGCGTGTCGCCTATGGACGACGCCTTGGTCATCGCCGGGCAGGGGACGCTCGGCATGGAGATCATGGAAGACGCCCCCGAACTCGAAACCGTGCTGGTGCCGCTTTCCGGCGGCGGCCTGATCTCCGGCGTCGCGCTCGCGATCAAGACGCTGAGCCCGAAGACGCGCGTCATCGGCGTCGGCTCGAAGAGCTGCCCGGCCATGGTCGCGAGCATCGAAGCCGGCCATCCGGTCGAGGTGCCGGAGGAGCCGTCGCTCGCCGATTCGCTCGGCGGCGGCATCGGCCTTGAGAACCGGCACACATTCGAGATGGCGAAGCGCTATGTCGACGGATGCGTGCTGGTCGGCGAGGAGGACATTGCCGCCGGCATCCGCTTCGCCTACGAGGCCGAAGGCGAGGTGATCGAGGGGGCGGCGGCCGTCGGCATCGCGGCGCTGTTGAACGGGTCGGTGAGGCCGGCCGGCCCGGCGGCGATCGTCCTGAGCGGGAAGAACATCGCGCCCGACCTGCATCGCCGGGTGATCAACGGCGAAACGCCGGAACTGTGAGAGCGCCATGCCCGACGTGACGATCCTGACCGAGAAAGAACTGCGCAAGCTGGTGCCGCTCGACATCGACGCCGTATCGGTGGTCGAGGAGGCGTTCCGCGCGCTTGCCGGCGGCGCGGTGGTGATGCCGCCGATCCTGCGGCTCGACGTCAAGGAGGCGAATGGCGAGGTCGACGTGAAGACCGCCTATGTGCCGGGTCTGGAGAGCTTCGCCATCAAGATCAGCCCCGGCTTCTTCGAGAATCCGAAGCTCGGCCTGCCGTCGGTCAACGGGCTGATGATGCTTCTGAGCGCGAAGACCGGATTGCTGGAAGCGGCGCTCCTGGACAACGGCTATTTGACCGATGTCCGCACCGCCGCCGCCGGCGCGGTGGCGGCGAAGCATCTGAGCCGCGAGGATTCGGAAACGGCCGCGATCTTCGGCGCCGGCATGCAGGCGCGGCTGCAATTGCAGGCGCTGACGCTCGTCCGCCCCATCCGCCGCGCCCGCATCTGGGCGCGCGATGCGGGAAAGGCGGAAGCGGCCGCGGCCGATCTTGAAAATCGCCTCGGCATCGAGGTCGAGGCGATTGCCGATCCGGAGACGGCGGTCGCGGGCGCGGATATCGTCGTCACCACCACGCCCGCGACGTCGCCGATCCTGAAAGCCGACTGGATCAAGCCCGGCCAGCACGTCACGGCGATGGGGTCGGACGCCGAGCACAAGAACGAGATCGACCCGCGCCTCGTCGGCAAGGCCGATCTCTACGTCGCCGACCGCCTGTCGCAGACGCGCATCCTCGGCGAACTGCACCACGCGATCGCCGCCGGGCTCGCCGCCGCCGACGCGGACTATCCCGAGCTTGGCTCGGTCGTCGCCGGCAAGGTCCGCGGCCGCAGCGGCGCGGACGACATCACCTTCGCCGATTTGACCGGCACCGGCGTGCAGGACACGGCGATCGCCACGCTCGCCCGCCGCCGCGCCGTCGAGATCGGCGCCGGCCAGATTTTCTCCACCTGATCCCTCTCATCGGAACCAGCAAAGATGACGCTCAGCAATCTTCCCTTCTCGCGCGACGAGTATCAGGCCCGCCTGGCCAAGACCCGAAAGGCAATGGACAAGGCCGGCATAGACATCCTCTTCGTCGAGGACCCGTCCAACATGGCATGGCTGACCGGCTATGACGGCTGGTCCTTCTACGTGCACCAGGGCGTGCTGGTCTTCCCCGACGAGGATCCGATCTGGTGGGGCCGCGGCCAGGACCGCAACGGCGCCATCCGCACCGCCTGGATCGGCGAGGATCGCATGATCCCCTATGCCGACCATTACGTGCAGTCGACCGAGCGCCACCCCATGCAGACGCTGGCGGAGATCATCCGCTCCAAGGGCTACGGCAGCAAGCGCCTCGGCCTGGAACTGGAGAACTACTATTTCTCCGCCAAGGCTTACCTGACCCTCCAGCAGGAACTGCCGAACGCGAAGCTGGTCGACGCCACCGCGCTGGTCAATTGGCAGCGCGCGGTGAAGTCTGGAAAGGAGATCGAATGTATGGGCCGCGCCGCCCGCATCGTCGAAGCCATGCACGAGCGCATCCGCGAGGTGGCGGAGCCCGGCCTGCGCAAATGCGACCTCGTAGCCGAAATCTATAATACCGGCCTGCGCGGCGTCGGCGATATCGGCGGCGACTATGCCGCGATCGTGCCTCTGACGCCGTCGGGCAAGGACGCCTCGGCGGCGCACCTCACCTGGGACGACCGCCCGATGAAGTCGGGCGAGGGCACCTATTTCGAGATCGCCGGCTGCTACCGCCGCTATCATGCGCCGCTGTCGCGCACCATGTTCCTCGGCGAGCCGCCGGCCGGCATGCAGAAGGCGCAGGACGCGGTGCTGGAAGGGCTGGAAGCGGGTTTGAACGCCGCCCGTCCCGGCAACACCTGCGGCGAAGTCGCCAAGGCCTTCTTCGACGTGCTGCGCAAGCACGACGTGGAGAAGGATTCGCGCACGGGCTATCCGGTCGGCATCTCCTATCCGCCGGACTGGGGCGAGCGCACCATGAGCCTGCGCCAGAACGACACTTCCGTCATCGAGGAGAACATGACGTTCCACTTCATGCCGGCGATCTGGACCGACGATTGGGGCTTCGAGACCTCCGAGACGATCCGCATCCGGGCCCAAGGCCCGGCGGAATGCCTCGCCAACGTCTCGCGCGAACTGGTGGTGAAGCGATAGCGATGATGGATGTATCCACCCCCCTCTGGCCTGCCGGCCATCTCCCCCTCAAGGGGGGAGATCGCTCCCCGGCTTGGCTTGCGTTAATCTCCTGCGCCGCAGAAGAGGCGGCAAGGTTGAAGCTGCTGATCTCCCCCCTTGAGGGGGAGATGGCCGGCAGGCCAGAGGGGGGTGGAGCGGCAGAGTGTCGGATGAAATTCCCCGCCAAGGAAGCCTCCCATGCCGCATGAGCTTCTGCCCGAGGCGAAGGCGATCCTGGCCGATCTGATCGCTTTTCCAAGCGTCTCAAGCGATTCTAACCTCGAGCTGATCGCCTACATCAACCGAAGGATCGACGAGATCCACGGCCGCACTCGGCTCACCCTCGACGGCAGCGGCTCCAAGGCGAACCTCTTCGTCACCATTGGCCCTGAGCACATGGATGGCGGCGTCGTGCTTTCCGGCCACACCGACGTGGTGCCGGTGGAGGGGCAGGACTGGTCGGCCGATCCGTTCAAGGCGGTCGAGCGCGACGGCCGCATCTACGGGCGCGGCTCCTGCGACATGAAGGGCTTCATCGCCTGCGCCGTGGCGCTCGCCCCGCGCTTCGCGAAAGCCGAGCTGAAGAAGCCGCTGCACATGGCCTTCACCTATGATGAGGAGGTCGGCTGCTTCGGCGCGCAGGTGATGTTGGACGATCTCGCGAAAGCCGGCCGCAAGCCGGCAATCTGCATCGTCGGCGAGCCGACCTCGATGCGCATCATCGAGGGGCACAAGGGCTGCTGCGAATACACCACCACCTTCACCGGTTTCGAGGGTCACGCCTCGCAGCCCGACAAGGGCGTCAACGCCGTCGAATACGCCGCCCGCTTCATCTCCCGCCTGCTCGAGGTCGGGGAGCAGCTTCGCACCCGCGCGCCGGCTTCCTCGCGCTTCGACCCGCCCTGGTCGACCGTGCAGGTCGGCCGCATCGCCGGCGGCATCGCCCGCAACATCATCGCCGGTACGTGTTCCGTGGAATGGGAGCTACGGCCGGTGAACGCCGAGGATTTCCGATTCGCCCGCAATCACATAGACGAATATCTTGAGAAGGAGCTTCTGCCGCGCATGCGCAATGTCTGGACGGGAGCCGACATCGTCACCGAGCTCGTCGGCGAGGTCGCCGGCCTCGAACCGATGGACCGGTGCGAGGCCGAGGCGCTGGTGCGCGCGCTGACCAAGGACCGCATGCCGGCGCAATGCGTCTCCTTCGGCACCGAGGCGGGGCTTTTCCAGCAATACGGCGTCTCGACCGTCATCTGCGGACCGGGCTCGATCGAGCAGGCGCACAAGCCCGACGAGTTCGTCGACGTCGCGCAACTCGACGCCTGCCTCGGTATGATCGAGCGGCTGGAGGAAAGGCTGGCGGCATAGAAGGTTCGAGATCGTGACTTCGGCTTGATACCCCCCTCTCCGCCTCGCTACGCTCGGCACCTCTCCCCCCGTTCCGGGTGGAGAGGACGGGCGGCGGCGCTCGGCCCCCGTCCTCTACCCCT
>JBQCFH010000531.1:0-3448 GCA_051959385.1 Rhizobiaceae bacterium
ACCCAACCGTTTCTTAAAGAGTTAAGCCGTAAGACCGTAGCGCCCAGAAAGATGGAGTGTGATCGCGTGCGCTTTTCCGCGGCGACGACGGCCGAACGGCTTTTGCCGGCGCGCTTCGCGCTGACCATGCGTCCGCTGCTCGCCCGCGTGGACGCGGTCCTCTTCGACGCCGGGGAAGTCGGCCAGGCGGGCCGCATGTCGCTTGCGGCGTTCTCGATCCGCATCGTCAGCGCCATCATCGCCTTTCTCAGCCAGGTCTGCATGGCGCGCTGGATGGGCAGCTTCGAGTACGGCATCTTCGTGCTCGTCTGGGTGACGATGGTGATCGCCGGCAGCCTCGCCTGCCTCGGCTTCGACACGTCGGTCATCCGCTTCGTCCCCGAATACCGCGCGAGCGGCAAATTCAACGAGATGCGCGGCATTCTTCTGACCAGCCGCCTCTTCGTCCTTCTCGCCGCATCCTTCTTCGCCGCTCTCGGCATGGCGGGCCTGTGGCTGTTCTCCGGCGCGATAGAAAGCGTCTATGTCCAGCCCTTCCTGCTCGGCCTCTTCTGCCTGCCGATGATCTCGCTCTCGGACGCGCTGCAGGGAGCATCGCGCGCCAATTCCTGGGTGTTCGCGGCGCTCACCCCGGCCTATATCGTCCGGCCCATCCTGATCCTGGTGTTCATGGCGGGCGCGCTTCGGGCAGGCTATCCGCCTTCCGCTTCCGTGGCGGTGATCGCGGCGCTGGCCGCCACCTACACGACGACGCTCGCGCAGCTCTTCGGGGTCACGCGCCGGCTCGACGCCAGGCTGCCGAAGGGGCCGCGGCGCGTCCTGTTCGGGCACTGGTTCACCGTCTCGCTGCCGATCTTCCTCGTCGAGAGCTTCTTTTTCCTGCTCACCAATGCCGATGTGCTGATGGTCGGCCGCTTCATGTCGCCGGACGACGTGGCCATCTATTTCGCCACCGTCAAGACGCTGGCGCTGGTGCATTTCGTCTATTTCGCGGTCAAGGCGGGCGTTGCGCCGCGCTACGCGGCCTTTACCCATGGCGGCAGCCATGCCGAGCTTGCCGCCTTCGCGCGCCAGACCGTGTCCTGGACCTTCTGGCCCTCGCTTGCCATGGCGCTGGTGGTGCTTGCAATCGGCGAGCCGATGCTGTCGCTCTTCGGCCCCGGCTTCGAAGCCGGCTTTCCGTTCCTTTTCGTGCTCGTCATCGGGGTGGTGGCGCGGGCGGCGGTCGGACCGACCGAAAGCCTGCTCACGATGAGCGGCAACCAGAACATCTGCGCCGCGGTTTACGCGCTCACGCTGGCGGTGAATGTGGGCCTGAACGTGATCTGCATCCCTGCGCTCGGCCTCTGGGGCGCGGCGATTGCGACTGCCGCCGCGATGCTGTTTGAGACGGTCGCCCTGTCGCTCACGGTCTGGCGCAAGCTCGGAATCGTCATGGCGGTTTTCCTGCCGTCTTCCGGCCAGCATGGAGCGGTCGCGTAAGATGGCTGCGGTACCCCTTCTCGAGGAGATGACCGGCGGCCCGGCGGGCGCCATGATCTCGGAACTCGCCGGGCTCGCCGAGGATCCGATCGAGCGCGCCCGGGTGGAACTTCTGACCGACCGCCGTCCGGCGCGCCGGCTCGCCATCTATCCGGCTTCGGCCGGCTTCGATCTGATCGAGGAACTCGACCATCTGGCGGCGCGGGCGCTCGAGCCGAACATCTTCTTCAACCCGCGCTTCCTGGCGCCGGCCATGCCGAGGCTGGAGGACCGCGAGGTCAAGCTGGCGGTCATCCGCGACGGCAACGAATTCAGGAGCCGGCTGCGGCTGCTCCTGCCGTTCTCGATCGAGCGGCCGGCGATGCCGCTCGGCGTCTCGGCGATGCGCAGCTGGTCGCATCCGTTCGGTCCGCTCGGCACGCCGCTCATCGACAGCGACGACCCCGCCGCGGTGATGGACGACTTCCTCGCCATGGTCGTGCGGCCGCATCTGAGGATGCCGAAGGTGCTGATCCTGCCCGACATGCATCTCGACGGCGCCGTGGCCGGCATGCTGCGCTCCTTCGCCGCGAGCCGCGACCTGACGCTGATCGCGACGGAAGAGGTCAAACGCGCCTTTCTCGAAAGCGAGCTCGACGGCGAGGAATATCTGAAGGCGTCGCTCCGCCCGCACCATTTTCGCGAATTCCGCCGGCTGAAGCGCCGCCTCGGCGACCTCGGAACGCTCGAATACCGCATCGCCCGCCAGCCGGACGAGATCCGCGCCGGCGTCGAGACGTTCCTGGCGCTCGAAGGCGCGGGCTGGAAAGGGCGCGAGCGCACTGCGATGGTCAGCGACCGCTACCAGGCGGCGTTCGCGCGCGAGGCGGTGCACCTGCTGGCGCAGCGCGACATGAGCCGGGTCCACACGCTCCATCTCGACGGCAAGATCATCGCCTCGCTGATCGTCTTCATCGAGCAGGGCATCGCCTATACGTGGAAGACGGCCTATGACGAGACCTATTCGGCGTATTCGCCCGGCACGCTCCTGATGATCGAGGCGACGAAGACGCATCTCGACGACCCGAACATCGTGGCGACCGATTCCTGCGCGGCTCCGGACCATATCGTCATGGATCGGCTATGGAGCGAGCGGCGGCGCATGGGCACGCTGGTGCTCGGCGTGACGCCGCAGGCCGACCGCGCCGCGCGGCAGGCGGCCAAGCAGCTCCACCTCTATCGCGAGACGCGCAACATGGCGCGGCTCCTGCGCGAGCGCGTAAGGCAGCTCGTCGGCCGCCGCTGAGCGGCCGGACCAGACAGGGGCTCGAGCGATTTCGGCTGCGGCTGGCTCAATAGCCGCCACCGCCCCCGCCACCGCCAGGATTGGCGGTCTGCGCCGGAGATGACGACATGTTCCCGCCGCCGGCCGTGGTGCAGGCAGCCGCGCCGATCAGGAGGAGAAGGAGAGTTGCGAGCGTTAGAAATCCGCGCATGGATCATTCCTTTGCGAAGCTGGCTTCGTCGCAAACGAATGGGAGCGGGGCCTATTCGGACACAGTTCGGTGAGTGTCAGTTGAGCATCGGCGCGGTGCGCACAGACGGATCAAAAGGAAGGCCTTAGAGAAGTTCTGTCACGCCGCCCACCAGATCAGCAGGACGGCGATGATGAGAATCGAAGCCAGGACGATAGCCACGGCGACCAGGAAGCCGGGTTGCCGGAAGACAGAGAGATCGTCGCGCACTTGGCCCATGCAATGGCTAACATCCCGACGGCCAGGCATGTTCCTTGTCCCGTGGGATTGGTGCGCAGGGCAATCGCATATGGAATTTGCGTGGCTTCTTACCCCCACCCCTGTCCCCTCCCCACAAGGGGGAGGGAGACGCCGACATCGCTTGCCAGCTACCCTCGTCGAACTTGGCGCCATACGCGCCAGAGCAAAGTCCCCCCCCCCCTTGTGGGGAGGGGACAGGGTGGGGGTATTTC
>JBQCFH010000532.1:0-5857 GCA_051959385.1 Rhizobiaceae bacterium
GGCGGGGGCCACGCCTCCCACCCTTCCACTCCCCTCACGATGGGGGGGTGTGGTGGTTGGCGACGCGAACCGGAGAGGGGGTAATGCGCCTTGTGCGATCGTCGTCCTATCGGGCAAACCTGTCAGGGAACCACAGCACTGAGTCTGATGAAACTCGCAAGCTTCGGCGCCTTTCAATCATCATTCGATTGTTTTTAATGCATTATCGACCGAATCCCCGAGCCTCTCGACGATCGTATCGACATCCCTCTCCGTGACGATGAAGGGCGGCGCGATCAGCACATGGTCGCCGCGCCTTCCGTCGATGGTGCCGCCCATCGGATAGACCATTAGCCCGTTCGCCATCGCCGCCTGCTTGATGCGGGCGTGAAGCTTGAGCGCCGGATCGAACGGCTCCTTCGAGCCGCGGTCGGCGACGAGTTCGATCGCCTGGAACAGGCCGCGGCCGCGTATGTCGCCGACATGGTGATGGTTGCCGAAGCGCTCGCCTAACCGACGCGCCAGATGCGCGCCCATGGAGCGGACGTTCTCCAACAGATTGTCGCGGCGGATGATTTCCTGCACGGCAAGCCCGGCGGCGGCAGCCATCGGATGGCCCATGTAGGTGTGGCCGTGCTGGAAGAAGCCCGAGCCGTTGGCGAAGGCATCGAAGATCCTGTCCGACAGCAATACCGCGCCGATCGGCTGGTAGCCGCCGCCGAGCCCCTTGGCGATGGCCATCAGGTCGGGCGCGATCCCTTCCTGCTCGCAGGCATGCAGCGTGCCGGTCCGCCCCATGCCGCACATCACCTCGTCGAGGATCAGAAGCACGCCGTAGCGGTCGCAGATGGCGCGGATGCGCTTGAAATAGTCGGCGACCGGAGGCACCGCGCCGGCGGTCGCGCCGACCACGGTCTCGGCGACGAAAGCGATGACCTCGTCCGCGCCGAGTTCCAGTATCCTGTCCTCCAGCGCCTGCGCGGCGCGCGCGGCGTAGTCGGCGTCGGATTCGCCCGGGTGGCGGAAACGATAGGCGAAGCAGGGGTCGACATGGTGCGTCTCGATCAGGAGCGGCTTGAACTGCTCGCGCCGCCATTCATTGCCGCCGGTGGCGAGCGCGCCCAGCGTATTGCCGTGATAGCTCTGCCGGCGCGCGATGATGTGGCGGCGCTTCGGCTCGCCCTTCTCGACGAAATATTGCCGCGCCATCTTGAGCGCGGCCTCGATGGCCTCCGACCCGCCGCTGACCAAGTAGACATGGCCGATTCCCTCCGGCGCGTCGGCGATCAGGCGGTCGGCGAGCTGCTCGGCGGCGTCGGTGGTGAAGAAGCTGGTATGGGCATAGGCGATCCGGTCGAGCTGGGCATGCAGCGCCTTGAGCACGTCGGGGTGGCCGTGGCCGAGGCAGGAAACGGCGGCGCCGCCCGAGGCGTCAATATAGGCGCGGCCTTCGCTGTCAAAGAGTTCGATGCCCTTGCCGCCGACGGCGACGGGCATCCTGGCCTTGATGGATCGGTGGAGGAGATGGGTCATGGCGTGGGCAGGTCTCAGATGTGGGTGGAAAGGGCTGCGAACTGGCGTTCCATCGCGCGCACGGCATCGAGCGCACGATCGCCGGCGGTTGCCGCAAGGATCGCGGCCAACGCCTCGGCGACGGCGAAGGCCGGCGTCATCGTATGGAAGAAGGATGGGCTCTCGGTCGGGACGACGATCGCCGCGCGCGCCCGCGTCACGAGCGGCGATACCACGCTGTCGGTGATCGCAACGACGTCGAGCCCGAGCGCGGCTGCATAGTCGACGAGTTCGATCGCCGCGCGCGTATAGGGTTTCACACTGACGGCGAGGAGCGCGTCGCCCGCCTTCGCCTCGCGCAATATGTCCGGCCCGGTCCCGCCCGGACCGTCCAGCAGCCGGACCGAGCCGCCGGCGAGGCCATAGACATAGGCGAAATGGCACGCGACCGGAAAGCTCGCCCGATAGCCGAGCACATGGATGCATCGTGCGTCCGCGAGCGCCGCCGCCGCTTCCGTCACCGCATCGAGCACGTCGGGCCGGCAAAGCGCCGCCATATGGCGCTCCAGCGTTTCCGCCAGGTCGAAGGCAAGCGCGCCGTCGCCGCCCTGGCGGCGGCGCGTGACCAGCGCCTCGGCCCGACCCGAGAATTCCGTCTCGCCGCGCCTCAGCCTCTCCGCATAGAGGTCGCGCAGGCCCTCATAGCCGTCGAAGCCCATGCGCTGCGCCAGCCTGGTCATGGAAGCCGGCGTGACGCCGGCCCGCCTGGCCTGCTCGCGCATGGAAAGAAGCGCCACGTCGCGGGGGTTGTCGAGCCCCCAGGGCGCCGCGGCGCGAAGCTGACGCGGCATGGCGTCATAGGCTTCCAGCAGGCGCGAGCGGAAGGCAGTCTCCAACATGGGGCCGAACTTACGCCTGCGATTTTCACCCTGCAATAAATATTTCAATTCCAGAAAAATGAGTGTAGTGTTTCATCAACGGATCAAAAACCGTAGGGAGGAACATCCGCATGAAACCTGTTCTGGAACGTTTTCTCGGCGCCGCGGCGCTGACGATGCTGGCGCTCGCCGCCATGCCGGCGCAGGCCGAAGAACCCATCCAGCTCGGCTGGGTCGGCCCGCTGTCGCCGCCCGGCAACTATTCCGGCGGCCAGGAGATGCAATGGGCCGTGCAGCTCGGCGTCGACGAGGTGAACAAGGCCGGCGGCGTGCTCGGGCGCCAGATCAACGTCACCTATGAGGACACCAAGGGCCAGCCGGCGGAAGGCAGCGCCGCGGCGGTCCGGCTCATCACCAAGGACAACGTCGCCGCCATCTTCGGCGAGTTCCACTCCTCGGTGGCGCTCGCCGAGATCGAGGAAGCGCACAAATACGGCGTCGCCTGGGTCGGCACCGATGTCTGGTCCGACGCCATCACCGCCAAACAGTATCCGGAGGTCTATCGCCTCGCCCCGGCCAATTCGCTGGTCTATGTCAAGGCCGCCGACTGGTCGGCCGAGCACTTCAAGAACATCGCCATCGTCGCCGAGAACACCGATTTCGGGCAGGGCGGCGCCAAGGTCATCGCCGACGAACTGGAGGCCAAGAAGATTCCCCACACGCTGGTGACGATCGATCTCGCCCAGCAGGACTTCACGCCGGCGCTTCTGAGGCTGATGAACCAGAACCCGAAGCCGGACGCCATCCAGATGGTAGTGGCCGGCCAGGCGCAGTACCAGCTCGTCAAGCAGGCCTGCCAGCTCGGCTTCGCGCCGACGGCCGCCACCGCGCTGATCGGCTCGTCCGGCCTCCTGCAGAAGGAAGTTTGGGAAGTCGACGGCGAATGCGCCAAGAACCTCCTGATCGTCAACGTCGCCCAGCCGAAATCGCAGTGGAACGACAAGGCCAAGGCCTTCGCCGCCGCCTTCAACGAGCGCTACAAGCGCGCCCCGACGGGCGTGGCGATGGAAGCCTACGACACGTTCGGCGTCGTCGTTGCGGCGATCAAGAAGGCCGGCTCGGCCGACCGCGCCGCGATCGTCAAGGCATTGGAGCAGGTCAATTACGAAGGCACCAACGCCACCTACAGCTTCCCGACGACCAAGACGCCGGACTGGGCCTATCACCAGTTCATGGATGTGCCTTTCACCATCATCCAGTACACGGAGATGAACCAGACGCCGGAGAACGCGGCGATCGTCTATCCGCAGAAGTGGGCGACGACCGACAAGATCCTGCCGGAGAAGTGAGCATGAGGCCGGCGGCCCAGGTTCGGACCTGACGGCCGCCGGCCCTTGCGCTTATGCCAAAGGTTCCAAGCTTTGATCGTTCAGCGCCGCCCCTCATCGCCCTGCCGGGCATTTCTCCCCGCAAGCGGGGAGAAGGGACGCCTTCATCGGCTGCTTTCGCCAAATCGGCAATGTTGCCGGATGTTCGCCGTCATTGCGGCCATCGGTCTTCTCCCCGCTTGCGGGGAGAAGATGCCGGCGGGCAGTTGAGGGGCGGCACCGAACGGCCGATTATGGACGGCAACCGCACAAGCCTCTGCTATTAGTCGCACTCACCGCATCGAACGGCGATCGGGTTCATGAGCTATTTCCTCCTCCTGGCCGTCAACGGCCTCGTCATCGGCCTCATCTACGCGCTCACCGCCGCCGGGCTGACGCTGGTCTTCTCGGTCCTGAAGGTGGTCAATTTCGGCCACGGCTCGCTCTACATGCTGGGCGGCTACGCGTCTTATTATCTCATCACGGCGCTTGGCCTGCCGCCGCTCGTCGGCGTCGCCGGCGCCATGGTGGCGCTCTTCATCTTCGGCGTGATCTTCGAGCGTCTCGTCATCGCGCCGATGTACACCGACAAGGTCGAGCGCAAGGACGAATACGCGATCATCGTCACCTTCGGGCTGACCATCCTGCTCACCAATCTCGGCCTCGTCGTCTTCGGCCCCTTCGCCAAGTCGCCGCCGCCCTTCATGAGCGGCGTCTTGATCCTCGGGCCGCTGATCCTGCCCTACGACCGGCTGATCGCCGCGGTGCTGGCGATCGTCCTGCTCGTCGGCCTCACCGTCTTCCTCAAGCGCACCGCGCTCGGACAGGCGCTCGACGCCGTCAGCCAGAGCCGCGAATCGGCTGCCGTCATCGGCATCGACCCAAAGCGCATGTACACCGTCGCCTTCGGCCTCGGCTCGGCGCTCGCCGGCGGCGCCGGCGCGCTGATCGCGCCGATCTTCGCGCTGTCGCCGTCCATGGGCGACCTGCCGGCGGTGCAGGCCTTCATCATCATCGTGCTCGGCGGCATGGGCTCGGTCGGCGGCAGCATCGCCGGCGGCATACTGCTCGGCCTCGTCCAGAGCCTCGGCGTCGGCTACCTGCCCGACCCGAACCGGGCGCTCGCCTATACGCAGGCCTTCGGCGCGCTGCTTCTGGTCGTCACGCTGCTCGTCCGCCCGACCGGCCTCTTCGGCCGCTCGCATCTGAGACTCGAATAGGGAGCCCGGCATGGCGCGCTCCTCCCTCTTCTCGCGGGCGACGCAGGCGGTGCTGCTCGTCGTCGCCGTGCTGCTGCCGCTTGCCGGCATCGGGCCCTACTGGACGCATGTCGGCGCGATCGCCTGGTACTATGCGCTGCTCGCGGCAAGCTGGGCGCTGCTCGCCGGCTTCGCGGGCCAGTTCTCCTTCGCCCATGTCGCCTTCGCGGCGCTCGGCGGCTACGCCTCGGCGCTCTGCATCACGCGCTTCGGCCTGCCGCTGCCGGTCGCCATCATCGTCGCGATCGTGCTGGCCATCGTGACGGGTGCGCTGATCGGGGCGCTGGTGCTGAGGCTCTCCGGGCCGTATCTCGCGCTCTTCACGCTCGCCATCTCGGAAATCTTCCGCATGGTGCTGATCGCCGAGGAGGATTTCACGCGCGGCATGCTCGGCCTGCCGGTGCCGAATTTTTTCCCCGGCCGCTCCGACCTGCCCTACTACTATCTCGGCCTCGGCCTCGTCGTGCTGGCGGTGCTGACCATGAACGGACTGCTCGCCACCCGCGTCGGCCTCTTCCTGCGAGCCATTCGCGAGGACGAGGGCGCGGCGCGCGCCAGCGGCGTCGACACGACGCGCTACAAAATCCTGGTCTTCGTCGTCACCAGCGTCATCGCGGCCATCGCCGGCATCTATTACGGCCATTTCATCGGCATCTTGACGCCGAACATGACGATCCTGCCGGAAATGGGGCTGGTCATCGCCATGGCGGTGATCGGCGGTATCGAGAGCCTTCCGGGAGCGGTCATCGGCGCCGTGGTCGTCTATCTCCTGTCGGAAACGCTCCGCTCCTACGGCGAATGGCGCTTCGTCCTGATGGGACTGGCGCTGATCCTGGTGCAGCGCTTCGCCCAGAACGGCCTC
>JBQCFH010000533.1:0-2071 GCA_051959385.1 Rhizobiaceae bacterium
GCGGCCATTCCGGCTGACCGGCGATTCGGGCACGATCTATACCTGCGACGCGCTCATCATCGCGACCGGCGCGCAAGCCAAATGGCTCGGGCTGCCGAGCGAGCAGACCTATATGGGCTTCGGCGTCTCGGCCTGCGCCACCTGCGACGGCTTCTTCTATCGCGGCAAGGATGTGGTGGTGATCGGCGGCGGCAATACGGCCGTCGAGGAGGCGCTCTACCTCTCCAATTTGGCGCGGCATGTCACCGTCGTGCATCGGCGCAACGAGTTCCGGGCCGAGCGCATCCTGCAGGAGCGGCTCTTTGCCAGGCCGAATGTCTCGGTGCTCTGGGACACGGTCGTCGAGGAGATCAGGGGCGTGCCGGGCAAGCTGCCCCTGCCGCCTTCGGTCAACGGGCTGGTGCTGAAGAACGCGATCACCGGCGAGGTGACGGAAATGCCGATCGACGGCGTATTCGTCGCCATCGGCCATTCGCCTTCGGTGGAGCTGTTCGTCGGCAAGCTGAAGCAGAAGCCGAACGGCTATCTCTGGACCGCGCCGGATTCGACGCGAACCGATGTGCCGGGCGTGTTCGCGGCGGGCGACGTGACGGACGATATCTACCGGCAGGCGGTAACGGCCGCGGGAATGGGCTGCATGGCGGCGCTGGAGGCGGAGCGCTATCTGGCCGAACTCGGCGCGCACAGCGAGACAGCGGAAGCGGCGGAATAATATCTAGAATCCAAGAAGATTGATCCTCTATGGAAGGTGACGTCCACCCCCTCCGGCCCTTCGGGCCACCTCCCCCGTCGAGGGGGAGGACGGCGGAGAGTCGGGCGCCCTCCCTCCCCTCGATGGGGAGGGTCCGGTCGATAGGCCGGGGGTGGGGTGAGCATGGCGGTGCACGCCGTAGCCTTGACGAGAATAGCTTTGGGAGGGGGTGCCGATAATCATGTCACTGGACTGGGACAAGCTGCGTGTCTTCCACGCCGCGGCGGAGGCGGGGTCGTTCACGCATGCCGCGGAGACGCTGAAGCTGTCTCAATCGGCCATATCCCGGCAGGTGAGCGCGCTGGAGCACGATGTCGGCGTGCCGCTCTTCCACCGGCATGCGCGCGGGCTGGTGCTTACCGAGCAGGGCGAACTCCTTTACCGCACGGCGCATGACGTCCTGATGCGGCTCGAAAACGTGCGCACAAGGCTGACCGAGGCCAAGGACCGGCCGTCGGGCATCCTGCGCGTGACGACGACGGTCGGCCTCGGCGCGGGCTGGCTGACCGAACGCGTCCAGGAATTTCTTGATCTCTACCCGGACATCCAGCTCCAGCTCATCCTGACGAACGAAGAACATGACCTGATGACCCGGCACGCGGACTGTGCCATCCGGTTGCGCCAGCCGCAGCAGTCGGATCTTATCCAGCGCCGGCTGTTCACCGTGCACATGCATCTCTATGCGTCGGAATCCTACATCGCCAAGCATGGAAGGCTCTCTTCGATCGAGGAACTCGATAACCACCGCATCGTGACTTTCGGCGAGCCAATCCCGACGGCAATCGCCGACGTCAACTGGCTGGAAACGGCGGGGAGGAGCGACGGATCGCGGCGGACGGCGCATCTGCAGATCAACGATCTCCTTGCCATCAAGCGCGCCGTCCGGCGCGGCGCCGGCATCGCGGCGCTGCCCGATTACATGGTGGCGAAGGACTCCTCGGGCCTCATCCAGCTCCTGCCGGAGAGCCAGGTGCCGTCCTTCGATACCTATTTCGCCTACACCGACGCGATGAAGAGCCAGGTGAAGCTGCAGGTCTTCCGCGATTTCCTCATCGCCAAGGCGCGCAACTGGTCATTCTGATTGGTACAGAGGCACGCTGCCGAGACATATGCGAAAATGCATGGGTCCAATGCAAAAGAGTGCTTGTTAAACGGGCAGAGCAGGCCCATATCGTAATCATCTCACGGACGCGTTCCTCCTCCCATTAGCGTCCGTCGAGTGTTCCCCTCTGGAGGTTTAGCTGGAAACAGCGCTTCCAATTCAACTTAGCCGGGTCTTCGCGATCCGGCTTTTTTGTTGGCTAAATCCCGGATATTCTT
>JBQCFH010000534.1:0-4102 GCA_051959385.1 Rhizobiaceae bacterium
CGTCGTCGGCCAGGTGAGCGGCAGGCCAGACCGGGAGCGGATGGCAAGAAATGCCCAGGCTTCGGCCTCGGTGAAGTCGCCGCGCAGGCCAGCCTCTTCCGCGAGAACCACGTCGGCATCGCCGGCGCCGGCCTTCATGTCGGCCATGATATGCGGGTTCCTGCGCCCGCCGCCGCACAGGATCCAGAGTTTCGGATGCTCCGGAAGATGCCCGGCCGATTTCAGGATCGCCCGTGCGGTGACGACGGCCAGCGTCCTCGCGCCGTCCGCCAGTTCCAGCCCTTCGGCCGGTGCAAGCGTGAAATCGTTGCGGTCGAGCGATTTCGGGCCTGGCCGCTCGAAGAACGGATTTTCCAGATAGCGGCGGACCACCGCGCGAACGACATTGCCTTCGGCGGCGATCGCCCCATCGGCATCGAACGGCACGCCGCCATGGGCGGCCACCCATTGGTCGATCAGCGTATTGCCGGGCCCGGTGTCGAAGGCGACCGGATCGCCCGCTTCCGGCACGAAGGTGATGTTCGAAATGCCGCCTATATTGACGAAGACGACAGGATAGCGGCCCGCGAGCGGGGCCGGCAGCGAGTGCGCCAGCGCGGCATGATAAGCGGGCACCAGCGGCGCGCCCTGCCCACCCAGCTTCATATCGTTGGCGCGCATGTCATAGACGACCGGCAGTCCGGTCCGCCGCGCCAGCAAGGCTCCGTCGCCGAGCTGTACGGTCAACCCGGCCTGCGGACGATGGAGCACCGTCTGGCCGTGAAAGCCGATGAGTTCGGGCCGTCTCCATTCGTCCGGTGCGGAAGTCAGGAACGCCTTCACCGCCTCCGCATGTCGTTCGGTGAGTTTCGCCTCGATTTCGGCAAGGTCGCCGGGACGCTCTTCGCGCCGTACGATCGCTTTGGCAGTTTCCAACGACGCTTCGAGCCTTTTCCTGAAGGCCGGGTCGTACGGAAGGAAGAGACCGGGTCCGATTTCCGCTATCGCCTCGCCGTCCGAGCGCAGGGCCGCCACGTCGATGCCGTCCATCGACGTGCCGCTCATCAGGCCGATCGCGCATACGGGGTTCATCGAGCCGCAATCCTTGTGATTCGAGGTCGCTGGATGCTAAAGGCGCGCGGTCGGTCTGGCCATCGGCCAGGCCGGTCATGGGACTGGATGTGGGTGACGACAGAACCGCATTGCCCCGCATTCGGCGCATGACACCTATCATTCGTTTGAAAGACATCCCTCATGCCAGCCTACAAATCCGATTTCCTCAACGTCATGAACGAGCGTGGCTTCATCCACCAATGCTCCGATGTCGAGGGGCTGGACGCGCTCGCGGCCAGGCGGGAGGTGGTCGGCTATGTCGGCTACGACTGCACGGCGCCGTCGCTCCATATCGGCAATGTCCTGTCGATGATGATGCTCTACTGGCTGCAGCAGACCGGCAACAAGCCGATCGCGCTGATGGGCGGCGGCACGACCCTGGTCGGCGATCCTTCCGGCAAGGACGAGACCCGCGCCATGCGCACGGTCGAGGAGATTGAGGCCAACAAGGCGTCCATCAAAGGCGTCTTCGCGAAGGTGCTGAAGTTCGGCGACGGGGCCACCGACGCGATCATGGTCGACAATGCCGACTGGCTCCTGAAGCTCGGCTATATCGAGATGCTGCGTGAGGTCGGCCGGTATTTTTCCGTGAACCGAATGCTGACGATGGATTCGGTCCGGCTCCGCCTCGAGCGCGAGCAGGAGATGAGCTTCATCGAGTTCAACTACATGGTCTGCCAGTCCTATGATTATGTGCAGCTCGCCCGGCGCTACGGCTGCAACCTGCAGATGGGCGGGTCCGACCAGTGGGGCAACATCGTCAACGGCGTCGATCTCGGCCGTCGCATGGGCACGCACCAGCTCTACGCGCTGACGACGGCGCTGCTGACGACCGCCTCAGGCGCCAAGATGGGCAAGACGGCGCAAGGCGCGGTGTGGCTCAATGCCGACCAGTTCAGTCCCTGGGACTTCTGGCAGTATTGGCGCAATACGGAAGACGCCGATGTCGGGCGCTTCCTGAAGCTGTTCACGACGCTTCCCATGGACGAGATCCGCCGGCTGGAAAGACTGGAAGGCGCGGAGATCAACGAGGCCAAGAAGGTGCTCGCCAACGAGGCGACCGCTCTGCTGCATGGCCGCGAGGCGGCGGAAAGAGCGGAAGAGACCGCGCGGACCACTTTCGAGGAAGGCGGACTGTCGCAGAGCCTGCCAACCGTCGAGGTGCCGGCGGCAGCGCTGAAGGAAGGGATCGGCGTCCTTTCGCTTTTCGTGACGGCTGGTCTTGCGGCGTCGAACAGCGAGGCGAGACGCCATGTGCAAGGCGGCGCGGTCAAGCTGAACGATGTGGCGGTCACGGACGACCGCAGGACGGTGACGGAAGCTGACCTCACGGCCGAGGGCGTTATAAAGCTCTCGCTTGGCAAGAAGAAGCACATCCTCGTGCGACCGGTGTGAACCGGAGTGCTCACCTGAACTCGAAGATCGAGCGGAAGATGCCCGGCGCCACCGCTGAGAGCGGGTTCACCTGCAGCGTCGGCGATTTCGCGTCACCGGAGAGTCGGTATGTGATGCCGATCAGTCCGCGATCGCGGCCGTTGCCGAGGATGCGCCCGAAAAGGGGTATTTCGCCGAACAGGCGGTTGACGCCGTAGGCCGGCATGAAAGTGCCGGTGATGTCCATGTTGCCGTCCTGGTCAGAGAGTGTGCCCGGGACGGTCGTGCCGATTTCCGGACCGCGCAGCACACCCTTCGCAAGGCGCAAAAAGCCCTCCCCTTTCTCGATGCGGGCGTAGCCGCGCTCGAAGCGCACGCGCGACCCGTCAATGTCCCGCGGAGCCTCGCCGTTCGGGGAACGGCCATTGCTATTCAGCGCCGGAGCCGAGCCGGCGATCGACTTCAGCCGCGGCTCATTCACGACCATGAAATTGGTGGCGTCGATCCGGCCGGTCAGCGGATCGCCGTCGGCTCCCGACAGATCGAGTTTTATCGCGCCGCCTTGCATGTGGTCGTAGAGGTCGAGGAAACGCAGGATCGCCCCGGCATCGGCCGAATGCATCGACACGGTCCGGCTGCTTCCGTCATCGCGATTCGCGATGGCGACTTCGGCGCCGGAGGCGGTCGCCGCGCTGATCGACAGATTGCCGATCCGCGAGCCGACGCCGGTGTAGGAGATGCTGACGCCGTGGAGCATTTCGTCGTTGAAGCCTGCCACGCCATCCAGGCTGGCTTCGACGGCGACCTTCACCGGCCTGCCCGCCGGCGTCTTGGCCGACGCGCTGTCGGGATCCGAAAGCACGTTCTTTATGATCGAGCGCGCGTCGAGCATGTCGCCCTTCAGCCCGACATGATAGCCGGAGGAAGAACGCTGGACCGAGACGCTGAAATCATCGTTCCCGTTAAGCCTGACCGAGCCGAAGCGCGCCTGCGTCAGCGTGTCGCCGGCCAATTGGATGCTGCCGGTGGCGCCGAAGGATTTTCCGCTCAGGCGGAAATTCGATAGCAGGGCCTTTTCGCCGTCATTCTCCAATTCGAAGGAAACCGAAGCGGGTATGCCTGCTCCCTTCGTCCAGCCCGCCCAGGGCAACGTCAGCTTGGCCGAGGTAAGATCGGCCGTGACCGGCTGGCCGTGCTCGTCGGGCGTGTCGAGCACCACGGAGACCGGCCCGGAAAGCATGTCGCTCAGACCGGGCAAAAGCGCATCGCGCGCCTTGTCGTCGAGATCAAGCGTGATCTTTCGTGACCTCGGCGGGCCGTTGTCTCCGATCGGCTGGGTCATCTCGATCTTCGCCGGGATGCCGTTCAGCTTCGCCTTGGCATCGATGATGGCGCGATCGGGTTCGACCGTTATCGTGCCGTCCGCGCTGTTGATCATCTGGCCGTCGAGCGGCTTGGAAATGGCGAGATCGCTGTAGTCGAGAGATACCTTCCACGGCAGGGTTTCGGTCGGAACCTCGCTGGACAGGGAAATCTTCGCCGTCACGTGACCGGAAACCTCGCCGGAAAAATCGTCCGGCTTCATGCCGAGCCGCCGCATGGCGTTGATCGGGTCGTAGGAAGCAAGTTCGGTGAC
>JBQCFH010000535.1:0-5875 GCA_051959385.1 Rhizobiaceae bacterium
GATAGGCGTGCACGGTCAGCATCGACATGCCCATCCTGGCGATCGCCTCGACGCCCCTGGCGACCGTATTGTCGATGTCGAGCAGCTTCATGTCGAGAAAGATGCGGGTGCCGCCGCTCGCCAGTTCGCGGGCGAAATCGAGACCGCCGGCAAAGGCGAGCTGGTATCCGATCTTGAAGAAGCCCGCGGCGCCGTCCATTTCGCGCACGATTTTTTCCGCCTCGGCGACGGTCGGCACGTCCAGTCCGACGATCAGGCGTTCCCTCACGGCAGGCACGGCAGCATTCATGGTTCCACCCTCGTCGACAGCATCTGCGCGCGTTCGATCAGCGTCCGGCATACCCTCTCCATGGCTTGCCGCAGCCGTTCATCCCGGAATCCGCCGTCCTCGTCGAAGGCCTCGCTGGCGCGCGGCACGGAGCATTGCGGCGTGATTATCTCGGCGTGGCAGGCCATCAGCACGGCGCGCAGATGGTAGAGGCCGCGCGCGCCGCCGAAGCCGCCGTCGGACGAAGAGCAGAGGCCGAAGACCTTGCCGAGAAACGGATCGAACGGCCGGCCATTGTGCCGGCGGATGCGGCTCACCCAATCGAGGCTGTTCTTGAGGAGCGGCGGAATGGAGGAATTGTATTCGGGGCTGGCGATCAGGACGCCGTCATGGGCGGCGATCATGCGGCCGAGGCGAAGGGCGTTTTCGGGAATCCCCTTCTCGCGCTCCAGGTCCTGGTCCATGATCGGCAGCGGATAGTCGGCCAGCGAAATACGGGTGACTTCGGCGCCCTGCTGCGCCAGTTCCTTCGTCGCCGCGTCCGCCGTCCGGCCGGAAAAGGCGCCGATGCGGATCGAGCCGGCGAAGACCAGGATTTTCGGCACCATCGCGACCGTCCGACCGTCTCACCGCGGCCGGTATAGGCGATATCGGATGCGAATCAATCCCTCGGCCGGCGCTTGCCGCGGGCAAGCACGGGAAATTTCCGTCGGCGCATCTTTGAGTCCGTCGGTGCGGCGCCGCGGCGGTAGACCCATAGCTGCGTCGGCGGCACGTTGCGGAAGACGAAGTCGAGATGCGAGACGGTGTAGTTGCCGCGCCCGGGCGGGACCGGCGAGAGCGGACCGTAGGTGAGCTGCACGATCGGCCGGCCTTCCGGCATGCGGTCGAGCAGGTCCTCGACATAGGCGACGCGGCGCGCGACCGGGAAGTTGAGCAGGGGCACGCCGGAGACGATGGCATCGAATTTGAGGCCGCTGAAATCGCCGAGCGTCTTGTCGAGATCGAAGGCGTCGCCCTGGATGACGTGGACATCCGGGAACTCCAGGCGGAGGAAGTCGACGAAATCCTGCGAATACTCGACCGTGTAGAGGTTCTCCGGATCGATGCCGCGCTCCAGGATTGCGCGGGTGATCACGCCGGTGCCCGGCCCGAGTTCCAGAACCGGAAGGCCGGAGGACGTGTCGATGACCGAGGCCATGCGCCGCGCCGTGACGGAACTCGTCGGCATGATGGCTCCGACCGCCTTCGGCTTGTCGAGCCATCCCTTGAAGAAACGCAATTCGTCATCGAATTTGCCGGCGATCTGGCGCAGGCCGCTTCCTACCGTCATGTGCAGGTCCCTTCGCGACTCAGCCCCACGCCGCTATGCATATACGAAATCCGGCCGGTTTTGTTGCGGAACCAACCAGCAGCGGCGCATTCATTCACTGAAGGATTCAAAGAAATCCTTCATGCGGCTGAAGAAGCCGTTCGATTGCGGACTGTTCTCCTTGGACGAGATCGCCTCGAACTCCTCGAGCAGTTCGCGCTGGCGCTTGGTCAGGTTCTGCGGCGTCTCGACCGCGACCTGGATGTAGAGATCGCCCATCTGCGGCTGGCGCAGCACCGGCATGCCCTTGCCCTTCAGGCGGAACTGGCGGTCGTGCTCCGTGCCTTCCGGAACCTTGACCCGGGTCTGCGTGCCGTCGAGCGTCGCCACCTCGAAGGCGCCGCCGAGCGCTGCCGTCGTCATCGAAATCGGCACCCGACAATAGAGATCGGCGCCGTCGCGCTGGAAGAATTCGTGCGGCTTGACGGACAGGAAAATATAGAGGTCGCCGGGCGGGCCGCCACGCAGGCCCGCCTCGCCCTCGCCGGCGAGCCGGATGCGCGTGCCGTCCTCGATGCCGGCAGGGATGTTGACCGAGAGCGAACGCTCCTCGGTGACGCGGCCGTTGCCGGAGCATTTCGGACAGGGATCCTTGATGGTCTGGCCGCGCCCCTGACATTGCGGGCAGGTACGCTCGATCGAGAAGAACCCCTGGGCGGCGCGCACGCGGCCCGAGCCCGAGCAGAGTGGGCAGGTCGTCGGCTGCGTCCCGGGCCTGGCGCCGGAACCGGAGCATTCGGCGCATTGCACCGAAGTCGGCACGCGAATCTGCGCTGTCTTGCCGGTGTAGGCCTCTTCGAGCGAAATCTCCATATTGTAGCGCAGATCGGCGCCGCGCTCGCGCCCGCCTGACGAGCGGCGCTGGCGCCCGCCCATCATCTCGCCGAAAATATCCTCGAAAATGTCGGCGAAGCCGCCGGCCGCAAAGCCGTTGGCGGCGCCGCGACCCATGCCGCCATTCTCGAAGGCCGCATGGCCGAATCGGTCATAGGCCGCGCGCTTCTGCGGATCCTTCAATATCTCGTAGGCCTGGTTGATTTCCTTGAACTTGTGCTCGCAAGCCTGGTCCCCCGGATTGCGATCAGGATGGAACTGCATCGCAAGCTTGCGAAAGGCCGCTTTCAGCTCCTTCTCGTCGCATGCCCTGGAAACGCCGAGCGTTTCGTACAAGTCAGCCTGCATTTCCTATTGCCCGCTTCTCTTCACCGCCGGCTCCGATCGGAGTCCCCGTGCCGACGTTCAGCCCCGATTTAGTGAGCCGGGAGCGGAAATGCCACAGTTTGCCGCATTTGCAGAGATTTTTTTCGGCGAATGGTGCCGAAATCCCCTACGCGGCGCGCGACAGCTTGCGGCCCAGCGGAAAAACGCTGGCGAACCATTCATTCAGCATGTTGCCGAGCGGCGTCTCGAAATATTTCGACGAGGCGACGGCGAGCGCGACCGACGCGGCCATGGGAACGAGCCAAAAGAGATAGAAGCTCATCACATCGGCCGGATCGAGGATGCGCCGCCACAGAATGCCAAGCAGAAGCGAAGCCATGATCGGGTGTATCAGGTAGATGCTGAAGGATGCGTTGGCGACGGGGTCGAAGGGCTGCAGGAAGCGCGTCGCCTCCTGGTTGTTCCGCTCCGCGAGCGCGGCTAGGAAAATCGACAGGGCCAGCAGGGCGAAGGCCGGATAGCCGCCGAGGCCGTTCCACATGGCCGCGACCGTAAGCGCGAAGGCGCCCCAGCCGACCCAATGGCTCCCGAGCCGCCAGCGACTGTCGCGAACGGCGACGGCGACGAGTGCGCCGATGGCGAAATCGGCAAACGCCCTGTAGGCGCCCCAGGTGTCGGCCACCATCCAGGTGGAGAAGGGAATGATCCCGGCGGCGACGGCCACCTCGAGCGCGGCGATGGTCACGCCGATCAGCACGACAAGACCCGGCGCGCCGAAGCGCCGATAAGTCACCACGACGATCGGCAAAGTGAGATAGCAGAACCATTCCGCCGAAAGCGTCCAGGCGACATAGTTGAACGTCAGCGTATCGGTGAAGCCCCAGCCCTGGACCAGGAGCAGATTGGCCGGCAGGGCGGAGAAATCGTAGCGGCCCGCGGCCGAGGAGCCGATGAAGCCCAGATGGACGGCGATGCCGACCATGACGAAATAGGCGAGCGTTGCGAGATAGAGCGGATAGAAGCGGGCCACCCGCCGGCAGATGAAACGCGCATAGCTGCCGGGCTCCAGCAGAAGGCGGTCGATGTAGCGGAACATGATGAGGAAGCCCGAAATCATCATGAACATGTCGAGGAGCGGCATCAGCGCCACCATCCGGTCCGCCATCCAGTTGGCGCTTTCCGGCCCGTAGAACAGGAAGTGGTACATCATCACCAGCATGGCCGCGGCGACCCGCCAGAAGCCGAGTATCCGGAAATGCATTTCGCCCGGCCTCCCCGCCGCCTGCCATCGTTTATTCTGCTCGGATGGCATGTCGTAACACCTGCAATCCGGCTTGTGGCGGAAAGGAGTCGTTAAGCTTAACGGGCGGAGCCGCGATGATCTCTGCGCACCTTTTGCCTCGATGGAAGCGGATCGCAGATAGCCTGAACTACCCCCTCTCCGCCTCGCTTCGCTCGGCACCTCTCCCCCACTTCGTGAGGGAGAGGACAGGCGGTGGCGCGCTCGGCTCCCGTCCTCGCCCCCTTCAGGGGGAGAGGTGCCGAGCGAAGCGAGGCGGAGAGGGGGTGTACCTCATTTGCGATAGCGACCGCTGCAGCGGAGACATTCAGGCCTGCGGCCTCCCTCGTGAAACGAAAAGAGCCCGGCGCGGGGCCGGGCTCTGCATCAAAGGCTGAGGTTCAGGCGATCAGGCCGACTTCTTGTTCTCGTCGTCGTTGATCTCCTCGAAATCCGCGTCGACCACGTCCTCGCCGGAGGCCTTGGCGTCGGCCGCGGCATCCTTGTTCGCGGCCTCGGCCTGCTGGGCCTCGTACATGGCCTGGCCGAGCTTCATCGACACTTCGGCGAGCGTCTGCGTCTTGGCCGTGATGTCGTCGGCGTCGTCGCCCTCGGCAGCCGCCTTCAGGCTGGCGATGGCGTCCTCGATCGACTTGCGATCATCGGCGGAGACCTTGTCGCCATATTCCTTGAGCGACTTCTCCGAGGAATGGACGAGCGCCTCGGCCTGATTCTTGGCCTCGACCAGCCCGCGCCGCTTCTTGTCGGCCTCGGCATTCGCCTCGGCGTCCTTCACCATCTTCTCGATGTCGGCGTCGGAAAGGCCGCCCGAAGCCTGGATGCGGATCTGGTGCTCCTTGCCGGTGCCCTTGTCCTTGGCCGAGACGTTGACGATGCCGTTGGCGTCGATGTCGAAGGTGACCTCGATCTGCGGCACGCCCCGCGGCGCCGGCGGGATGCCGACCAGGTCGAACTGGCCGAGCAGCTTGTTGTCGGCCGCCATCTCGCGCTCGCCCTGGAAGACGCGGATGGTGACCGCGCCCTGGTTGTCCTCGGCGGTGGAGAAGGTCTGCGATTTCTTGGTCGGGATCGTCGTGTTGCGCTCGATCAGCCGGGTGAACACGCCGCCCAGCGTCTCGATGCCGAGCGACAGCGGCGTCACGTCGAGGAGCAGCACGTCCTTGACGTCGCCCTGCAGCACGCCGGCCTGGATCGCCGCGCCGAGCGCCACGACCTCGTCCGGGTTGACGCCCTTGTGCGGGTCCTTGCCGAAGAAGTTCTTCACGATCTCCTGGATCTTGGGCATGCGGGTCATGCCGCCGACCAGAACCACCTCGTCGATCTCGCCCGCCTTCACGCCGGCATCCTTGAGCGCCGCCTTGCAGGGCTCGATCGTGCGCTGCACCAGATCGTCGACGAGCTGCTCGAACTTGGCGCGCGTCAGCTTCATCGTCAGGTGCTTCGGACCCGACTGGTCGGCCGTGATGAAGGGCAGGTTGATCTCAGTCTGCGCCGAGGACGACAGCTCGATCTTGGCCTTCTCGGCGGCTTCCTTCAGGCGCTGCAGCGCGAGCTTGTCGTTCTTCAGGTCGATGCCCTGTTCCTTCTTGAACTCGTCGGCGAGGTAGTTGACCAGCCGCATGTCGAAGTCCTCGCCGCCGAGGAAGGTGTCGCCGTTGGTCGACTTCACCTCGAACACGCCGTCGCCGATCTCCAGAACCGAAATATCGAAGGTGCCGCCGCCAAGGTCGTAGACGGCGATGGTGCCGGCCTTCTTCTTGTCGAGGCCGTAGGC
>JBQCFH010000536.1:0-2260 GCA_051959385.1 Rhizobiaceae bacterium
TCCTCCCAAGACTTTGACCGCGTAGGAGAGCGGATTTTTTCTCCACTCCCTCGTTTATCCGGAAATCTTAGACCAATCCCAAACGGATTGTCACGGAAAATTTTGTGGTGAAAGGCGCTTTGATGTGCTGCACTGCACAACAGTTCGGCGGATGCTGCACGCCGGACAGGCATCCGGCCCGCATCGAATTGGTCGCGGGCCCGTCGGGTTCCCAAGCCGCCTTGAAATGGCTATGAAGCGCGTGAAATTCCCGCACCGCCGTCGCCGATTCCGCCGGCCCGCATCATCACGGACCCTAGCATGCGATTGTCGCACTATTTCCTGCCCATCCTCAAAGAGAATCCGCGCGAGGCGGAGATCGTGTCGCATCGGCTGATGCTCCGTGCCGGCATGATCCGCCAGCAGGCGGCGGGCAGCTTTTCCTGGTTGCCGCTCGGCAAGCGCGTTCTCGACAAGGTCGTGCAGATCATCCGCGAAGAGCAGAACCGCGCCGGCGCGCTCGAAATCATTATGCCGACCATCCAGTCGGCCGATCTGTGGCGCGAGAGCGGCCGCTACGACGACTACGGCAAGGAGATGCTGCGCATCAAGGACCGGCACGACCGCGACATGCTCTACGGGCCGACCAACGAGGAGATGGTGACGGAAATCTTCCGCGCCTATGTGCGGTCCTACAAGGATCTGCCGCTCAACCTTTACCACATCCAGTGGAAGTTCCGCGACGAGGTGAGGCCGCGCTTCGGCGTCATGCGCTCCAGGGAGTTCCTGATGAAGGACGCCTATTCCTTCGACCTGGATTACGAGGGCGCGAAGGCTGCCTACAACCGCATGTTCGTGTCCTATCTGAGGACGTTCACGCGGATGGGCCTGCAGGCGATCCCCATGCGCGCCGACACGGGCCCGATCGGCGGCGACCTTTCCCACGAATTCATCATCCTCGCCGAAACCGGCGAGAGCGCCGTGTTCTGCGACCGCGAGTTCCTGTCGCTGCCGGTGCCGGGGCCCGACACGGACTTCTCCAACGACGCGGAGATTGCCGGCATCGTCGCTGAATGGACGCGGCCCTACGCCGCGACCGACGAGATGCACGACGAGGCGGCCTGGGCCAAGGTGCCCGAAGGCGAGCGGCTTTCGGCGCGCGGCATCGAGGTCGGCCACATCTTCCATTTCGGCGAGAAATATTCGAAGCCGATGGGCGCCAAGGTGACCGGGCCGGACGGCAAGGAGCATTTCATCTCCGGCGGCTCCTACGGGATCGGGCCCAGCCGGCTGGTCGCGGCCATCATCGAGGCGAGCCATGACGAGAACGGCATCATCTGGCCATATGCGGTGGCGCCGTTCCATGTCGTCATTATCAACATGAAACCGGGCGACGCGGCCTGCGACGCGCTCTGCGAGAAGCTGCAGGCGGCCTACGAGAAGGCCGGGCGGGAAGTGCTCTACGACGACACCGACCAGCGCGCCGGAGCGAAATTCGCGACCGCCGATCTGATCGGCATTCCCTGGCAGGTCATCGTCGGACCGCGCGGCGCGGCCGAGGGGACGGTGGAGGTGAAGAAGCGCGCCACCGGCGAACGCGACGTGAAGAAGATCGACGAGCTTCTCGCCATGCTGGAGAAGGCGGAGTGACGCAGGCGGCGGCCGCCACGGCGACGAACGGACGGCGGGCCAAGCCGAACGGCGTGCCGACCGCCGGCGCCGGGCCGTTCTCGCTGTTCGAGCGCATGGTCGCCTGGCGCTATCTGAGGGCGCGCCGCAAGGAGACGGTGATTTCCGTCATCGCCTCCATCTCCTTCCTCGGCATCATGCTCGGCGTCGCCACCCTGATCATCGTGATGGCGGTGATGAACGGCTTTCGCGAGGAGCTTCTGACGCGCATCCTCGGCATCAACGGACACCTCATCCTGCAGCCGATCGACCGGCCGCTCGACGACTACGACGCAGTGGCGAAACGGATCGACGGCGTGCCCGGCGTCAAGATGGCGATCCCGCTGGTGGAAGGCCAGGTGCTCGCCTCCGGCAAGGTGGGCGCCGGCACGGGCGCGCTGGTGCGCGGTATCCGCGAAGCCGATCTGAAAAAGATCGACCTCGTCGCCAAGCAGCTCAAGGGCGGGACGCTCGACGGCTTCGACAAGAGCGGCGGCGTGGCGATCGGCTCGCGCATGGCCGAGAATCTGGGCCTGGCGCTCGGCGACACGATCACGCTGATCTCTCCCGACGGGGACGTAACGCCCTTCGGCACCACGCCGCGCGTGAAGGC
>JBQCFH010000537.1:0-8959 GCA_051959385.1 Rhizobiaceae bacterium
AATCTGAAGGTGATCGGCCGCGCCGGCATCGGCGTCGACAATGTCGACATACCGGCCGCTTCCCGCAAGGGCATCATCGTGATGAACACGCCCTTCGGCAATTCGATCACGACGGCCGAGCACGCCATCGCCATGATGTTCGCGGTGGCGCGGCAGCTTCCGGAAGCCGACACGTCCACCCGCGCGGGCAAGTGGGAGAAGAACCGCTTCATGGGCGTCGAGATCACCGGCAAGACGCTCGGCGTGATCGGCTGCGGCAATATCGGCTCGATCGTCGCCATGCGCGGCGTCGGGCTGAAAATGCATGTCGTCGCCTACGACCCGTTCCTGTCGGAGGAGCGCGCCTCGCAGCTCGGTGTCGAAAAGCTGGAGCTGGACGATCTTCTCGCCCGCGCGGACTTCATCACGCTGCACACGCCGCTGACCGACAAGACCCGGCACATCATCGACAAGGCGGCGATCGCCAAGATGAAGGATGGCGTGCGCATCATCAATTGCGCGCGCGGCGGGCTCATCGTCGAGGCCGACCTCGTCGAGGCGCTGAAATCGGGCAAGGTCGCCGGCGCCGGCATCGACGTCTTCGAAACCGAGCCGGCGACGGAAAACCCGCTCTTTGCGCTGTCGAATGTCGTGTGCACGCCGCATCTGGGCGCGGCCACGACCGAGGCGCAGGAGAACGTCGCCCTGCAGATCGCCGAGCAGATGTCGGACTATCTGGTCAAGGGCGCGGTCTCGAACGCGATCAACATGCCTTCCATCACGGCCGAGGAAGCGCCGCTCCTCAAGCCCTTCATCAAACTCGCCGAGGTGCTCGGCTCCTTCGTCGGCCAGGTCACCGAGGAGCCGATCCAGGAGGTCGAGATCCTGTTCGACGGCTCGACCGCGGCGATGAACACCCGGGCGCTGATCAGCGCGGCGCTGGCGGGGCTGATCCGGCCGCAGGTCGCAGACGTCAACATGGTCTCCGCGCCGATCATGGCCAAGGAGCGCGGCATCATCCTGTCGGAAGTGAAGCGGGACAAATCCGGCGTCTTCGACGGCTATATCCGGCTCACCGTGAAGACGGCGAAGCAGACCCGCGCCATTGCCGGCACCTGCTTCTCCGACGGCAAGCCGCGCTTCATCCAGATCAAGGGGATCAATCTCGACGCGGAAGTGGGCGAGCACATGCTCTACACCACCAACGCCGACGCGCCCGGCATCATCGGCCTGCTCGGCACGGTGTGCGGCGAGAATGGCGTCAACATCGCCAATTTCGCGCTCGGCCGCAACCGTCCGGGCGGCGATGCGATCGCGCTCCTCTATCTCGACGCGCCTTTCCCCGAGCAGGTGCTCGCCAAGGTGCGCGCCCACAAGGCGATCGATTCCGCCAAGCCGCTGCGGTTCGAGGTGTCGACGATGTGAACTTGAAGGGGAGGCGCTGATGCTCCGCGCCTTCTTCTTTTCGAACATATGGCATAGGATCATCCTGGATGGAGCCCGCCATGAAAGTCGTTGTCGAAGCGCTCTGGGATCAGGAAGCCGGCGTCTGGGCGGCGTCCGCCGTCGGCGATATCGGCCTCTTTACCGAGGCCGATACGATTGAGCATCTTCAGCGGAAATTGGCGGTAATGGTGCCCGAACTTCTGGCGGACCACAGCAAGGGCCCGTTCGAGATCGAGCTTGTCGCCCGAAGCCTCCAGACCATCGCGGCATAAAGCAGGACGTGGATAATTTCGCACCGCCGACGAAGAGGCTTCTCGCAAAGGCGGGATGGCAGCTTCTCCGGCAAGGCAAGGCAAGGCGATCACGAAATCTGGCACGATCCCAAGTCCGGCCGGAAAGTCACGATCGACAATTCCATGAAATCGCGGCACCTCGCCAACAAAATCCTGAAATTCGCCGGACTGCCGAAGGCGTTCTGATCCGCTGCCTCCTTGTCAAGCCGCCGTTCTGGCCGCCAGCTTGCGGCCGGAATGCTCGGCGAGCCAGATGCCGCCGAGCACCAGCACGATCGCGATCGCGTGGTAGGCCTGGAACTTCTCGCCCACCAGCACGACGGAAAGCAGCGTGCCGAAGATCGGCACGAGATTGATGAACAGCCCCGCGCGGTTCGCGCCGATCAACTCGTTGCCGCGTATATACAATATCTGGGCGATCGCCGACGGGAAGAGCGCGACATAGAAGGAGATCGCCCAGCCGGCTAGGTCGGGGAATATGGCCTGCCCTTCGCCGATCTCCCACCAGGCGAAGGGGAGTGCCGTCACGAAGGAGAAGAAGGCGAGCACAAGCATCAGGCTCTTCCAGTGGACATCCGGCTTGAAACGCAGGAACACGGTGTAGCCGCTATAGAGGACGACAGCGATCAGCATCAGACCGTCGCCGATATTGACGCTGAGGGCCAGCAATTGCCGAGGGTCGCCATGACAGGCGGTGATGGCGACGCCGGCGATCGTCACGAGGACGCCGACCAGCTGCAGCCAGGTGGCGCGCAAGCGGAAGAGCAGGAAATTGATGAGGATGATCAGAACCGGCATGCCCGCCTGCTCGATCGATATGTTGATGGCCGTCGTGTGGACAAGCGCCGTATAGAAAAGGACGTTGAAGAAGGTGAAGCCGCAGGCTGCGAGCGCACACAGGAGAGGCAGGCGGCGGCGCACCTTCGGCCAGTCGGCGACGAACTGCCTCCAGCCGATGGCGGCGAGCACGCCGAGCGCAAGGATCCAGCGCAGTGTCACCAGGATCATCGGCGATATGTGGCCGACCGCCAGCTTTCCCGCCACGGCATTGCCGCCCCAGAAGAGCATCGTAAGAAGCAGGAAGGCATAGGCGCGGTTCTGCATCGGAGGCTTTCGGGATCAGGCGGCAAATCGAACGGTCCGGCATAGGGGCATTATCCGCGGCCGTAAATGTGCCAGTCTGCGAAATCCTTGGCCGCTTGCCGGAAGGCTGCCTGCGACCCGTTCGGGAGAGCTCCGCCCCCTGAAAGAAGGGTCGCATGCGCCGACCGTTGCCGCTATAGAGGCCTGTATTTTTCAACCGGACGCCGGCACGCCGGCACGCAAGGATCGATCATGGCAAATGTGGTTGTCGTCGGCTCGCAATGGGGCGACGAGGGCAAGGGCAAGATTGTCGACTGGCTGTCGGAGCGCGCCGACGTGGTGGTGCGCTTCCAGGGCGGCCACAATGCCGGCCATACGCTGGTCATCGACGGCGTCAGCTACAAGCTGTCGCTGCTGCCCTCGGGCGTGGTGCGTCCGGGCAAGCTGTCGGTGATCGGAAACGGCGTCGTCTTCGATCCGCATGCTTTCGTCGCCGAACTGGCGAGGCTTGAGGAACTCGGCGTCAGCGTCACGCCCGACTGCCTGAAAATTGCCGAAAACACCGCGCTAATCCTGTCGCTCCACAGGGAACTGGACGGATTCCGCGAGGACGCGGCTTCTAATTCGGGCACGAAGATCGGCACGACCCGCAGGGGCATCGGCCCCGCCTATGAGGACAAGGTCGGCCGCCGTGCCATCCGGGTAATGGATTTGGCGAATTTGGACACTCTTCCGGTCAAGCTCGACCGCTTGCTTACACATCACAATGCGCTTCGCCGCGGCCTCGGCCATCCCGAGATCGCGCACGATGCGCTCATGCATGAGCTGACCTCCGTCGCCGACCGCGTCCTGCCCTTCGCCGACCGGACCTGGAAGATCCTCGATGAGCGGCGCCGTGCCGGCGAGCGCATCCTGTTCGAAGGGGCGCAGGGCACGCTGCTCGACATCGATCACGGCACCTATCCCTACGTGACCTCCTCCAACACGGTCGCCGGGCAGGCGGCGTCGGGTTCCGGTCTCGGTCCCGGCGCGATCGGCTACGTGCTCGGCATCACCAAGGCCTATACGACCCGCGTCGGCGAGGGCCCGTTTCCGACCGAGGAGACAGGCGAGATCGGCCAGTTCCTCGGCGAGCGCGGCCATGAATTCGGCACGGTTACCGGGCGCAAGCGGCGCTGCGGCTGGTTCGACGCCGTGCTCGTGCGCCAGGCGGTCTCGGTGAACGGCATCAACGGCATCGCGCTGACCAAGCTCGACGTGCTCGACGGCCTGGCCGAGATCAAGGTGTGCACCGGATACAGGCTGGACGGCGAAGCAATCGACTACCTGCCGGCGAGCCAGGGCGCCCAGGCCAGGGTGCAGCCGGTCTATGAAACGCTGGAAGGCTGGCAGGGAACGACACGCGGCGCGCGAAGCTGGAGCGAGCTTCCGGCGCAGGCGGTGAAGTATGTCCGCTATATCGAGGAACTCATCGGCGCGCCGGTGGCGCTTCTTTCGACGAGCCCCGAGCGGGAAGACACCATACTTGTGACCGACCCGTTTCACGACTAGTTTCGAATGCCGTCGCGTTGCTTCACGCGGACCGGCGCAAATGGAAAGTATCCGAACGAATGGCAGATTTTGTCGCGGTTCTGAAAAAGACCATCGACGGTCTCGATGAAGCGAATCCGGATGTTCGCCGCAAGGTCTATGAAAAGGCCCGGATCACCATTGCGGCGAAGCTCGGCCAGATAAATCCGCCCCCGCCGCCTGCCGTCGCGGAGCGGCAGAAGAAGGCATTGGAAGACGCGATCCAGAAAGTCGAGGCGGAATACCTGGCCGCCGAGATTGCCGGCGAAGAATCCGAAGAGCCTGTCGACGAACTGGAAGCCGTTTTCGCGAGCCTCAGCGACACCAAACCCAAGGTCGCGCCGAAGCCCGTGGAGCCGGCCGCCTTCGCAAACCGCCCGCCGGAACGCCCGGCGGTGCCCATGCCGTCGGCATTGTCCGGCGTGCAGAAGCCGGTGGCGGAGGAACAGAAGACGCCGCCCGCGGCATTTGCGCGTCCGACCGCCGAGAGCGCTCCGAAACAGGCCGACCCGAAGCGTCCGGAAGTCGCAGCCGATCCCGATTCTTTCTTTTTCGAGCCGGACGGCGATGAGCCTTTTGCCGGCGAAATAACGCGTCCATCGCCGCGCCGACGCAGGGGCCTCGGTCTGCCGATCGCGGTCCTGGCGCTGATCGTCATTGCCGGCGCGGCCTTCGGGGCATGGTTCAAGCGCGACGACATTGCAGCGGCTCTCGGCTTCCACCTGCCGCAGGTTGCGCGCACGACCCCGCCGGCATCGAACCCGCCGGCGGCAAAGAATGTCGCAAATGTCAACCCGACCCCGGCGCCGAGCAAGCCGGATGCCGGCAAGGCGGCCGACAAGAAGCCGAATGCCATCCCGCCCGCCCAGACCGAGGCAAAGGGCGACAGTTCGGCCGCACCCGCGTCCGATTCAATGACGAAGTTCACGCAACGGCTTGCCGCCGACGGGACGGAGAGCAATCCGGGCCCGGCGTCCGGCGAGAGCAAGGTCGGCGAGGGCACTTCGGTCGCCTCCGCCACGCCCGCCGCGGCTGGAAACGCGACGGCTGGGCAGGGCTTGGCCGCGACGCCGGCCGGTCCGGACAAGGCCCAGGTCCCGGTCGCGCAGAGGGCGATCTTCTATGAGGAGCGCACGAACACCGAGCAGGGTTCGGCGAACACCGGGACGGTGGTGTGGTCGCTGGTCAATGAATCGCCGGGGGGCGACCTGCCGGCCGAACCGGCTATCCGCGGCGAGGCCACGATCCCGGCCAAGAACCTGCAACTGCGCATCACCATCCGCCGCAACGGCGACAAGACGCTGCCGGCTAGCCACATCGTCGAGCTGATCTTCCTGACGCCGGACAATTTCGAGGGCGGCGGTATCGATAGCGTGCTCAGGATGGCGATGAAGGACACCGAGCAGGCGCCCGGCAGCCCGGTCATCGGGATCCCCGCCAAGATCGCGGACGGCTATTTCCTGCTGGCGCTGAACGACGGCAAGGCGGAAATCGAGACGAACACGACGCTTCTGCGCCGCGAAAGCTGGATCGACATACCGGTCGTCTACAAGTCCGGCCGCCGGGCGTTGATGACGCTGGAGAAAGGCATTCCCGGCGACAAGGTCTTCGATGAGGTCATGAAGGCTTGGGAGCAGACGCCGGTCGGCCAGGACCAGCCGCCGGCGGACGGCAATGGCGGCGCGAACAATCCAGGCGGCGGGGCCAACGGGACCAACGGCTGAATGCAAGAATGGCGCGCCTCAGGCGCGCCATTTCAAAGATGGAGCCGCACAAGGGCCACGCCAGCGGCCCTTTTCATTACCTATTATTCTTACGGGTGCGCTTCGGCCTCGATGGTGCGCAGTGACTGCGCCTGCCGCTTGGCGGCAGCCTTGACCGCGTCCTGCACCTTCTCGAACGCCCGCACCTCGATCTGGCGCACGCGCTCGCGGCTGATGGCGAATTCGGCGGACAGTTCCTCCAGCGTCATCGGCTCGTCGGAAAGCCGCCTGGCCTCGAAGATGCGCCGCTCGCGGTCGTTCAGCACCTTCATCGCCTCGCCGAGCATGCCACGGCGATTTTCGAGCTCGTCCTGCTCGACCAGCATCTGCTCCTGGCTTTCGTGGTCGTCCACCAGCCAGTCCTGCCATTCGCCGGATTCGCCCTCGCTCGCGCGGATCGGCGCGTTGAGCGAGGCGTCGCCCGAAAGGCGGCGGTTCATCGACACGACCTCGTCCTCGCTGACGTTCAGGCGCGTGGCGATCTCCGTGATCTGGTCGGGCCTCAGATCGCCCTCGTCGAGCGCCTGGATCTTGCCCTTGACCTTGCGGAGATTGAAGAACAGCCGCTTCTGGTTCGCCGTCGTGCCCATCTTCACGAGGCTCCACGAACGCAGGATATATTCCTGGATCGACGCCTTGATCCACCACATGGCATAGGTCGCCAGGCGGAAGCCGCGTTCCGGCTCGAACTTCTTGACGGCCTGCATCAAGCCGACATTGCCTTCGGAGATCACCTCTCCGATCGGCAGGCCATAGCCGCGATAGCCCATGGCGATCTTCGCCACGAGGCGCAGATGGCTGGTCACGAGCTTGTGCGCCGCGTTCGTATCGCCGTGCTCGCTATAGCGCTTGGCGAGCATGTACTCTTCCTGCGGCTGAAGCATCGGAAAGCGCCGTATCTCCTCGAGATACCGCGACAGTCCGCCTTCACCGGAAACGATACTGGGTAAGTTTTGGGCCATGAAGCACCCTCCCTTCGATTGCTAAGCCTCCCGAAAGGGCAGGCAAATTGCGGACAGCCCGCTTCGGCGGCGCAGTCCGCTAGTCAATATATAGGTGGAAACAGGCGAAATTACACCCTCGCCGGGACGACATATCAGGTCATCCGGGAGTGCATGGCTGGCGCCTGGCCGGCCGCGCGGAAGGCAGCGACAAGCCGCCCCATATCTTCAGGCATAGGTGCCTCAAATCGCATCAACATGTGGGTTGTCGGATGACGAAATGCAAGGAGCCAGGCATGAAGCGCCTGCCGCGTGAAGCCTGCGGCAAGGGTTCCGAGCGGCTGCGGCAGGGCTTTGGTCTTGCTGAAGAATGCCGCGCCGTATTCGCGGTCGCCTATTAGCGGATGGCCGATATGGGCCATGTGGACCCTGATCTGGTGGGTGCGGCCGGTCTCCAGCCGGCATTCCACCAGCGAGGCAAGCGCGGTGGCGTCGGGCCTCTCGCCGAAGCGCTCGCGCACGGTGTAGTGCGTCACCGCATGCCGGGCGTCCGGCCGGGTTTCGCTCACCACCGCCTGGCGCGTGCGGTCGCGGTTTGAGCGTCCGAGCGGCGCCTCGATCCTGCCGGCCGGGCGCGGCGGCGTCCCCCAGACCAGCGCCTGGTAGGCGCGCTCGAGCTCGCCGCGGCGGCCGTGATCGGCAAAGGCGGCGGCCAGTTCGCGGTGGGCATGGTCGGTCTTGGCGACGACGAGCACGCCGCTCGTATCCTTGTCGAGCCGGTGCACGATGCCTGGCCGCCGGACCCCGCCGATACCGGAAAGGCTCGTCCCGCAATGGGCGATGAGCGCGTTGACCAGAGTCCCCGTCCAATTGCCGGCGCCCGGATGGACGACCAGACCTGCCGGCTTGTTGACGACGATCAGCTGGTCGTCCTCGAACAAAATGTCGAGGGGGATCGCCTCGCCTTCCGGCTCGGCGGGCTCGGGTGGCGGCACGTCCATCTCGACGATGTCGCCCGTCGCGACCTTCGCCTTGGGCTCGAGAATTGGGGATCCGCCGACGCGAACCGCTCCCTCGCGGATGAGCGCCTGGACGCGGCTGCGCGACAGGTCGGGCGCAAGCCGCTTCGCCAGCCACTGGTCGAGCCGCATGCCGGCACCGGCCGATTCCACCTCCAGCACTTTCCTTGCGCCGCCGGCTTGGATATCAGGGTCGCTCATCCGCCCGCCCCGGGGAGCCGAGACATGGCCGCACCGCAATTGAACGACGACGAAAAGCCCCTCGACCCGGCGGTCGAGCGGGTGCGGCGCAAGTTGCTGCGCTTCATGATCGTCAATCTCGTCATCCTGTTCGTCGCCTTTGCGGTGGTGATCGGCGCCTTCGTCTACAAGAGCAGCCTTGCCCCCAAAAGGCCGGCGGAGCAAGAAGCGCAGGCGCGGCCGCCTTCCGGCGCGGACGCCGTCACCGGCACGATCGCCATTCCCGCCGGCGCCCGCATCGTCTCGCAAACGCTGTCCGGCAAGGAGGCGCTTTTCAGCCTCGAACTGGCGGACGGAAGCCGGTCCTTCCTTCTCTACGACCTGGAGGCCGGCCGCTCGATCGGCACCTACGCCGTCAAGGCGCAATGACGGCAAGGCGGGTTTCCCTCGTCTCGGTCCTCGTGCGCGACTATTACGAGGCGATCAACTTCTACACGGGAAAGCTCGGCTTCACCCTTGTCGAAGATACACAACTCGGCGGCAACAAGCGCTGGGTCGTCGTGGCGCCGGAGCGGGAGGGTTCGGCGGCGCTGCTGCTCGCCCGCGCCGCGAATGCCGATCAGGAGGCCGCGATCGGCGGGCAGACCGGCGGGCGGGTCTTCCTCTTCCTGGAGACAGACGATTTC
>JBQCFH010000538.1:0-3028 GCA_051959385.1 Rhizobiaceae bacterium
CCCAGCCATCGCCAGAAAATTTCAATCCAGCCGCGCCGGCTCGTTGGCCGACAATTCATCACCGATGCCGCGCGCGCCGGACATCCCACCTGCCGCGTCCGGCGTCCCGAAGATCGTGCGCAGGAGTATGCCGACATCCGACGCGAGGGACATGGCGGAGAGATATTCCGCGTCGACCTCGGCGAGGACCGCCGGATTGGTCATGTTGATGCCTCGGGACTGCGCGAGCCCGGTGATTCCCGGCCGCAGGCCGGTCACCCCCAGCCGCCGCCGCGCTTCGACCAGCACGGTCTGCGTCGGCAGGCAGGGGCGCGGGCCGACGAGACTCATCTCGCCCTTGATGACGTTCCAAAGCTGCGGCAGCTCGTCCAGCTTGCTGCGCCGCAAGAAGCGTCCGAGCGGAGTGACCCGCGAGGTCGGAACCTCGTGCGTCGGCGCCGACGGCGTGCCGACGAACATGGTCCGCAGCTTGCGGCAGAGAAACGGCTTTCCGTCTTTTCCAATCCGCTCCTGCAGGAAGATGGCCGGACCCGGCGAGCCAGCCCGGATCGCGATGACGGCGGCAAGGATGACGGGCCACAGGAGCGCGAGCCCGATCGCTGCGCCCACCAGATCGAGCGATCGCTTCAGAATGTAACTGTCCTTCGCCATGTCTACGTCACGTCTTGATCACAGGCCGGGCTACGCCAAAATTGCACGGGTTGCAACGAAGTGTGAGTCTTTGGAATGGGACCCTCTACCTTTCGCACAGATGTCTTTGATGCTAACCAGCCCCTATCAAACAAAAATCCCAACCAATTCGGAGACTGACGCATGCGGATTGCCATGATCGGCTCGGGCTATGTGGGTCTCGTCAGCGGCGCCTGCTTCGCTGATTTCGGCCACGACGTGGTCTGCGTCGACCTTGACGAGATGAAGATCGAGAAGCTCCGGCAAGGGATCATACCGATCTACGAGCCGGGCCTCGACCGGCTGGTGGCGGACAACGTCGCAGCCGGGCGCCTCTCCTTCACCACCGATCTCGCCGAGGCCGTGGGCAATTCGGAAGTCGTGTTCATCGCGGTCGGCACGCCGTCGAGGCGCGGCGACGGCCATGCCGACCTTTCCTATGTCTATTCGGCATCGGCCTCGATCGCGAAGGCGGTGCGCGACTTCACCGTCGTCGTCACCAAGTCGACCGTGCCGGTCGGCACCGGCGACGAGGTCGAGCGGATCATCCGCGAGACCAACGCGGACGCCGACGTGGCGGTCGTCTCCAACCCGGAGTTCCTGCGCGAGGGCGCGGCGATCGAGGACTTCAAGCGCCCCGACCGGATCGTCGTCGGCACCGAGGACGAGCGTGCCCGCGCCGTGATGAGCCGCGTCTACCGGCCGCTCTATCTCAACCAGTCGCCGATCGTCTTCACCAACCGGCGCACCGCCGAGACCATCAAATATGCGGCCAACGCGTTCCTCGCGATGAAGATCACCTTCATCAACGAGATGGCGGATTTCTGCGAGAAGGCGGGCGCCGACGTCCAGGACGTGGCGCGGGGCATCGGGCTCGACAAGCGCATCGGAGCGAAGTTCCTCAACGCCGGCCCCGGCTATGGCGGTTCGTGCTTCCCCAAGGACACGATGGCGCTCGTCAAGACCGCGCAGGATTTCGGAACGCCGATAAGGCTGATCGAGACGGCCGTGGCGGTCAACGACCAGCGCAAGCGCGCCATGGGCCGGAAGGTGATCGCGCTCTGCGGCGGCAATGTGCGCGGCAAGACCATCGGCGTGCTCGGCCTCACATTCAAGCCGAACACGGACGACATGCGCGAGGCACCTTCGATCGCGGTCGTGCAGGCGCTGGTCGACGCCGGCGCGCGGATACGCGCCTACGATCCGCAGGGGATGAAGGCGGCGACCGGCCTTTTGCCGCCGATCGAGTATGCCCGCAGCGCGTACGAGGCCGCCGACGGCGCCGATTGCCTGGTCATCATCACCGAGTGGAACGAGTTCCGATCCCTGGACCTCAAGCGGCTGAAGAAGAGCATGAAGACGCCGGCCCTGGTCGACCTGCGCAACATCTACAAGCGCGCCGAGATCGAGAGCCAGGGGTTCCTCTATGAGAGCGTCGGCCGGCTATAGGCGCCTGTGACTTGGCGGCGCTGGAATTCGACATGAGTTTTGAACCCGCCTATGGCGAGGCCGTCGCCATCGCGCCGGACGTGCTGCGGCTTACCGCCAACAATCCGAGCCCGTTCACCTTCCACGGCACCAACAGCTATGTCGTCGGTCGCGACACGCTCGCAGTCATCGATCCGGGTCCAGATGACGAGGTTCATCTTGAGGCGCTGCTGAAGGCGATGGCCGGACGGCCGGTCAGCCATATCTTCGTCAGCCATACGCACCGGGACCACTCGCCGCTGGCGCGCAAGCTGAAGGAGGCGACCGGCGCGACGGTCGTCGCGGAGGGTCCCCACCGCCCTGCCCGGCCTCTCCGCATCGGCGAGACCAATCCGCTCGACGCCAGCGCCGACACCGACTTCCGGCCCGACCTGGCGCTTGCGGACGGCGAGGCGATCCAGGGCGACGGCTGGACGCTGCGCGGCGTCTTCACGCCGGGCCACACGGCCAACCACATGTGTTTTTCCCTGGAAGGCAAGGACATCCTCTTCTCGGCCGACCACGTGATGGGATGGTCGACTTCGATCGTCGCCCCGCCGGATGGCGCGATGTCGGACTACATGGCGTCGCTCGACCGGCTGCTCGACCGCGACGACCGGCTCTACCTGCCCGGCCATGGCGGTCCGGTCGCCAATCCGGCCCAGTTCGTGCGCGGGCTGAAGGCGCACCGCAAAATGCGCGAACGCGCCATCCTGGAGCGGCTGAATGCGGGCGACCGCACCATCCCCGAAATGGTCGAGACGATCTACCGCAGCACCGACCCGCGCCTGCATGGCGCGGCGGGGCTGTCGGTGCTGGCGCATCTGGAGGATCTGGTCGCGCGCGGCGAAGTGGCGGCCGAAAACGGCATCGCCATCGATTCCGTCTATCG
>JBQCFH010000539.1:0-10000 GCA_051959385.1 Rhizobiaceae bacterium
GCGCACGCCTTCCGCGAATTTCCGCGCCTGCTCCAGGTCGGGCTTCGAGGTCTCGCACCAGATCAGGTCGGCATAGGGCGCATAGGCGACGGCGCGGGCGATGCAGGGCTCAAGCCCGTTGCGGACGCGGTAGAAGCCCTCCGGCGTGCGGCCCGCGTCATAGTCGACGAAAGGCCGGTCGCGCTCGTCGATGTCGGAGGTCAGGAGCTTCGCCGCCTCCGCGTCGGTGCGCGCCACGACGAGCGTCGGCGTGCCCATCACGTCGGCCGCGAGGCGCGCGGCAGTCAGGTTGCGGATATGCGCCGCCGTCGGGATCAGCACCTTGCCGCCGAGATGACCGCATTTCTTTTCGGACGCGAGCTGGTCCTCGTAATGGACGCCGGCGGCGCCCGCCTCGATGAACGCCTTCATGATCTCGAAGGCATTGAGCGGCCCGCCGAAGCCGGCCTCGGCGTCCGCGACGATCGGCGCGAACCAGGTCTCGACCGACAGGCCTTTGCCCTCCGAAACCTCGATCTGGTCGGCGCGCTGCAGCGTGCGGTTGATGCGGCGGACGAGCTCGGGCGCGGCGTTTGCCGGATAGAGCGACTGGTCCGGATACATGGCGGAAGCCGTGTTGGCGTCGGCGGCGACCTGCCAGCCCGACAGGTAAATGGCCTTCAGGCCGGCGCGAACCTGCTGCATGGCCTGGTTGCCGGTGACGGCGCCGAGCGCGTTGATGAAATCCTCTTCATGGATGAGTTTCCATAGCCGGTTGGCGCCTTCCTCGGCCAGCGTGTGGCGGATGCGGACCGAGCCGCGCAGGCGCTCGACGTCTTGCGGCGAATACGGACGCTCGACACGATCGAAGCGGCCATCCGGCGCGGAGGGGACAAGGTTGTAAAAATCGGTCATTCTCTTTCCTGTCTTTGGGTGTCGGCGATCCGGGACTCCATCGGAGTCTGTGACTTCATTTACATTGCCCTGCGAAGTAAGCTAGAGAATCGCGCGGAAATGGCCGGAAGATTCGGGAAATCCTGTATGGCCTTTTACCAGGGCGGGCTGTAAGTTTGTAAATCCTGTACAAAGAGCCGGCGCGCACGCTTTTGTCACAAAAGGTCAAACGCAGAAATGGCTGATCGGAAAATCTTCGCGGGCCCGCGCATCCGTCGTGTCCGCAAGGCGCTCGGCCTGACCCAGACGGCGATGGCCGAAGGGCTCGGCATCTCGCCCTCCTACCTCAATTTAATCGAGCGCAGCCAGCGTCCGCTGACCGTGCAGATCATCCTCAAGCTCGCGTCCGTCTATCGCGTCGACCCGGAGGATCTGCAGGCCGAGGCAGGCGCGTCGATCGCCGCGCTGAAGGAGGTTTTCGCCGATCCGCTGCTTGCCGGCGAGCTCCCGGGCGATCAGGAACTGGTCGAAGTCGCCGAGGCCGCGCCGAACACGGCGGCCGGGATGGTCAAGCTGTTCCGGGCCTATCGCGAGCAGGCGGCCCGTCTCTCGGACCTTTCCGAGCTTCTTGCCCGCGAAGGCAAGGCGCTTGCGGCCGCGCGCCTGCCGATCGACGAGGTGCGCGAGGTCTTCGAGGCGCGGCCCAACCATTTTCCGTCGATCGAGGAGGAGGCCGAGGCCTTCATCTCGCTGCTCGAACCGGGCGAGGATCTGGCGGGAGCGTTGAAAGCATGGCTGAAGCGCGACCATGGCATCGCCGTCAGGGTGCTGCCGGCCGCCACCATGCCCAACTGGCGGCGGCGCTACGACCGTCACACGCAGCGCCTCTTCATCTCCGAGCGGCTGTCCGTCTTCGACCAGTTGCGCGAGATCGCCATGGAGGCCTGCCTGATCCGCATGAATGTGGCGATCGGGGCGGAGGTGCGGGCGCTGAAGCTTGCCTCGGACGAGGCGCGGCGGCTCGCCCGCTTCGAGCTTGCCCGCTATGCCGCGCATGCGCTGATGATGCCCTATGCCCCGTTCCTGTCGGCGGCCCAGCGCGCTCGCTATGACATCGACGTCCTGCGCTCCCGCTTCGGCGTTTCATTCGAGCAGGCGGCGAACCGGCTGACCATGCTGCGGCGCGCCGGCGCGGCGGGCGTGCCTTTCTTCATGCTGGAGGTCGACAATGCCGGAAATCGCTTCCGGCGAGCCGGCGCCGAGGGCTTCCCGCAGGCCCGTTTCGGCGGCCAATGCCCGAAACTGCCGGTCCACGCCGCTTTCGCCCAGCCGGGCCAGATTTTGGTTGAGGCCGTGGCGATGCCGGACGGCGCGGAGTTCCTGTGCATTGCCCGCACGCTGGAAGGACCCCAGGGCTCGTTTGCCGAGCGGCCGCGCCGCACCGCGCTCCTCCTCGGCTGCGATATCGGCTTCCGCGACGAGATCGTCTATGGCGCGGCACTGCCGCGGGGCGAAGGGAAGGGCGGCAATGGCGGCATTGCCGCAACGCCGGTTGGTCCCGCCTGCCGGCTGTGCGAACGCGCCGGCTGCCTCGCCCGCGCCGAACCGCCGGTGACGCGCCCGCTTGGGCTGGACGAGATGGTGACGGGCCTCTCGGTGTTCGACTTTCAGTGAGTCAGAGCCCCAGCTGGTCTATCCCTGCCGAAAGATCACGCCTTCCGTCCACGACGCGCACGACGATGACAGTTTTGCGTGCGCCGTCGTAACGATGAAATACAAGATGGTTGCGATAGACGATGACTCGATACGTTTCGTCGAAGGCCCTGCCCGATTGAGGATAATCCACGAGTCGCCGGCAAGCGGTCCGGAGCGCTTTCACATATCGCGTCGCAGCACCTGGATTGTCTTTCGCAATGTAGTCATGAAGGGTTTCAAGATCGCGTTCTGCACCCGCCAACCAGACGACCTTATTGGCCATGTCGGCGCAGCACTCGGTCGAATACCTCCTCCTGAGGCGTTTCTCCGCTTTCGGCCTCCGATTCGGCGAGCATGACGTCGATCTTCTTGCGCAGCGCCATGCGTCGTAGCGTTTGCGCAAGTTCCTCCTGCTCCGCCTCTGGCAGCGCCTCCACGGCGCGGATGGCGTCTTTCAGCGTCTGGTTCATCGGCACTCTCCGCTTCTCGATCAATATAGCATCTTTGACCGATATGGCATCCGCCGGATTTCTCCTCGTGTTGCCTTTCCCGGCGTCCTTGGCCTAACTGCTGGCCTGCCGCATCTCTCCCCACGGAGCATCGCTTGAAAATCTTCGCCTACAAGCCGGGCCATGATGGCCATGTCGCGCTGCTGGACGACGGCGTGCTGGCCTGGTCGATCGAGGCGGAGAAGGATTCCGGCCCGCGTTATGCGCCGATAACGCCCGAGCTGATGCTGCATGGCCTGTCGCTTGCCGGCGGCGTTCCCGATGTCGCCGCCGTCTCCGGCTGGCTGAAGTCGTTCCGCCCGATGGCCGACCCGATCGGCGCCGGTTATTTCGGCGTCGGACCGGAGAGCGTCATGAAGCGACCCTGGCGTTTTCAGGGCAAGGAGGCGCGCTGGTTTTCCTCCTCGCACGAGCGTTCGCACATCGTCGGCAGCTACGCCATGTCGCCCTTTCCGCAAGGGGAGCCTTGTTATGCGCTGGTCTGGGAAGGCGTCATCGGTTCCTTTTACCGGATCGACGAGAATCTCAACGTGACGAAGCTCGGCACGCCGATGAGCGGGCCTGGACACAAATACGGCTTCCTTTACGGTCTCGCCGACCCGACCTGGCCGGTGGACGCGAAGAAATCCCGCCGCGAGGACGCCGGCAAGCTGATGGCGCTCGCCGGCTTTGGCCGCGAAAGCGTCGAGACGCCGCAAGAGCGAAGGCTGATCGAGCGCATCCTCGTCCATGACGCCGTGGCCGCGCCCTTGCGCAAGGCCGATTTCGCCGGCGATCCCTTCTTCGACATCGGCCTGATGACGCCGGAGTTCCAGAACCTCGCGCGCCGCTTCCAGAACGAGGTCTTCGCCCGCTTTTATGATTTCGCCAAGCGCGAGATGAAAGACGGCCTGCCGCTTCTCATCTCCGGCGGCTGCGGGCTGAACTGCGACTGGAACAGTCTCTGGCGCAACTCCGGCCTCTTCGCCGACACCTTCGTGCAGCCCTGCGCCAACGATTCCGGCTCGGCGATCGGCACCGCCGCCGACGCGCAATTCCAACTGACCGGCAGGGCGAAGATCGAATGGACCGTTTATGCCGGCGAGGATTTTGTCCGTGACGAGGCCGACCTCTCCGGTTTTGAGGCGCGGCCCTTCACGGATGCGGAAATCGCGGACTGGTTGGCCGGCGGCGCGATCCTTGCCTGGGTGCAGGGGCGCTACGAGATAGGCCCGCGCGCGCTCGGCAACCGTTCGCTGCTCGCCGCCCCCTTTACGGCTGAGACCCATCGCCGCCTGAACGCCATCAAGAAACGCGAGGGCTTTCGCCCGATCGCGCCGATCGTCATGGCGGAGGAATTCGGCCGGCTCTTCCAGAACCACGGCCCGAGCCCGCATATGCTTTACTTCCAGCGCGTGCTGGGCGACGGGTTGAAAGCCGTCACCCATGTGGACGGCTCCGCGCGCGCCCAGACCGTCTCGGCCGATGACAATCCGCGCATGCACGCGCTGCTCTCGGCCTTCCGCGACAGGACCGGCTTCGGCGTGCTCTGCAACACTTCGCTCAATTTCAACGGCAAGGGCTTCATCAATCGGCTTTCCGATCTCGCCCGGTACGCGCGGGAAACGGGCCTGGACGGGTTCGTCGTCGGCGAGACGCTCTATTGCAGAGGATAATGTCGGATTACTGAGATTGGCCTGTAACGGCAGCCGAATTTACCCCACCCAATCGCATGTGGCGATGCATGCCCCCTCACCGGTTTGCTTCGCAAACCACCTCTCCCCCACTTCGTGGGGGCGAGGAGGGACGTCAGGCCTTGCGGCCGGCGCTCCTCTCCCCCGGGCAGGGGGAGAGGTGGCGAGCGCAGCGAGCCGGTGAGGGGGTGCACGTCCTCAGTATAGGCTTCGATATGGAGTCTATTTCCTACGGCCCAAAATCACATTCTCTGCCGTCGCGGCTAGATGTTCATAGCCATGGCCTGACAGTTCGCTCATGCAATCGCGCTCCCAGCGATCCTGAAGCACCGTCTCGATCATGATCGTCCGCGGCCATAGCGCTCTCGGCGCATTATCGAAATAGGGGAGCAGCGCCCGGTCCTCGTAGCCTTCCACATCGACTTTCAGGACATCCACGCCGCCAACGCCCAGCTCCGCCAGGATCTCGGCGAGCGGCCTGACCGAGACCGGCACCTCAGCGCCGCTGGCCGCCGTCTCTCCACCAAGCAGCGACGCGCCGCCGACATTGCCGCCGCCGTCGAAACGCAGCACCGCCGTTCCGGCTTCCGGCCCCGCGGCGACATTCAGGCAGCGGACGTTTTCCGCACCGTTCGCCGCACGGTTGAACTCCAGCTTGGCGAAGGTCCGCGGATGGGGCTCGAGCGCGATCACCAGCCCGCCGGGTGCCACGCGCTTGGCCGCCCATAGAGCATAGGTGCCGATATTGGCCCCGATATCGACAAAGACCGCGCCGGTATGAAGGAAGGGCGCGAGCAACTCGTGCTCCGGTCCTTCCGGCAGCTTTCCACGCCCGACGAGAATGCGATCGCAGCGGTTTTCGGCCGGATAGGCGCGGAACCGAATTCCCTCGACCGTCACATCGAAAGGCCCGCGCTGCCCGGCAGGGATGCGCTTGCGGTTGGCCTTCCGGATCTCCGTGGGAAGGCTGCTGTCCGTCGCCAGCCGCCACGCCTCCCGCGCCGCCGTATCCGGTGTGCGGGCGCCGAAGGCGCTTCGCGTGTCGAGGGTCGCCAGCGCCCTTCCGGCAGCCTTCGAGGAAGCGGTCAAAGCGCGCTCGCCGCCGCCTTGCTCGAATTCGGAAGCGCCTTTCGCTTCGCCTCCTCCTCGTCGATCGCGGCCCTGACAGAGCCGGCGACGGCCTCGCGCTCCTCGGGCGTCAGGTTCTCCGCCTGCATGCCGTCCGCCAGCCTTACCGTCACCTCCCGATGCGCGAAGTGGATGCCCTCCTTCTGGAAGAGCTCGCGGATCGCCGCGTAGATCACCTTGCGCGTGACGAACTGGTCGCCCGGCCGCGTCATGTATTTGACACGGATGATCATGGCCGAATCCTCCATCGCATAGACGCCCTGGGATTTGAGCGGCTGCATGAAGAGCGGTCCGATCACCGGGTCCTCCAGCAATTGCTGGCCGAGCTTCTTGATCAGCTTGCGCACCTTCTCGACATCCGTGTCGTAGGTGAGCCTGAGCGGCAGCTTCATCATCACCCAGTCGCGCGAGTAGTTGGTCAGCTGCTTGATCTCGCCGAAGGGCACCGTGTGGAGCGCGCCGAGATGATGGCGAAGCTGGAAGGAGCGCATGGATATCTTTTCCACCACGCCCTTCACCTGCCCGATCTCGACATATTCGCCCTTGCGGAAAGCGTCGTCGATCAGGAAGAAGGCGCCCGAGAAGATGTCGCGGATCAGCGTCTGCGCGCCGAAGCCGATGGCGATGCCGACCAGTCCGGCGCCGGCGAAGAGCGGCCCGACATTCACGCCGAGATAGGAGAGCACGAAGATGAAGGCGAGCACGACGATCGCGCAGATGATGACGTTGCGGAACACCGGCAAGAGCGTCGCCAGCCGCGACTGGCCGCGCCCGGCCTCGCCTTCGCCCTCGCCGGGATTGACGGGGTGGTCGTCCAGGCTGCCGCCTTCCTCGATGATCTTGGTGTCGATGTAATTGTTGATGGCGCGGTAGCTCGATGCGGCGAGGAACAGGATGAGCAGGATGTCGAGCGTCGAGCTCAGCGCCTGACCGAATTCGCCGTTCATGTCGACGCCCCAGAGCCGCGCCAGGCCGCGGGCCGACACGACGAGGATGACCGCCAGGATCGCGTTCTCGAAGAAATCCTTGAAAGCGGGCCTGAACTCGCGCGGCCGGTCCTTCGGTTTCTCGACCGGCGTGTGGACGCTCATCTCCTCGCCGTCTTCGAGCAGGTCCCGCTCATCCTCGCTGCGGTTGGCTGCGATCTCCTTCGCCGCCTGCGCCCTGCGCCAGGCGCGGTTCTCGGCCAGCGATTTCAGGATCTGCTCGCGCCGGTAGGCCGTGGCACGCGCCTCGTAGATGAGCTCGAGGAGGTAGATGGCGAGCCCATAGGCGAAGATCGCGACGATGAAGACGATGATCGGCGCGCCGACCAGCAGATAGCCGCCCGGAAGGCCAAGCGACAGCCGTATCGAGCTGACGAACCACGCTGCCGCGAGATAGATGAGGATGAGCGGCAGCACCGAGAGCGCGAGCAGCCGCTTCCAGGCCGGCTTTTGCCGGGGATCGCCCGGCCCGAGCCTCATTTCGTAAAGTTCGTTGCGATGCCGGATCGCCAGCGCTCCGAACATGACGGCGGAGACCAGCATGGCGACGATGAAGCCCAGCCGCTGCGCGTCGTTGTTGAGCTCAAGTTCCTGGATCCACCGGCAAATGCCGATGATGAAGGCCGAAACGCCCAACACCACCGACCAGTCGCGATAGAGCCTCTGCGCCGCCTCGTTCGAGAGGTTGACAAGCCGGTGCGCCGGAACGTCCGGTGCAAGGAAATTGTAGAGCATCACGTGGCGAAGGATCTTGTAGCCCGCATAGGTCGAAACGATCACGAAGATGGTCTTTCGCGAAGCTTCCTCCCCGGTATCGAAGATCACCTCCACCAGCATCGCGGTGGCGAACATGATGGCGGTCGAGAGCAGCATCCATCCGGCGCGCCCGAGCAGATATTGCAGCTTGCCCGAGCGCCTTCGCTCGTTCGGGTTATAGACATAGCCGAAATGGTCGCGGCCCCAGCGCGCCGTCGCCCGGAAGAGCAGCGTGCCGAGCATCAGGCCGCCGATGGCCGTCACCAGCGCCTGGGCCACCCAGAACAACGATCCGTCCGAGCCTGCCGATTTCAAAATGGCGGGCAGGCCGATGACGAACAGCTCGGTGTTGTGGAACATCTTCGAGATGTTCGCGCGCGCCTGGAGAAGCGTGGTGTTCGAGATCGACATGCCGGCGGGCTCCGGCTTTTCGACCGCCTTGGGCTGCTCGGGCTTGACCACGATGACCGTCGATCCGGCCTTTCGCGCCTCTTCGAGGAACGAATCGAGCGACCCGGGCTGCTGTCCGCCCGTCGATCCTTCGACCTTGCTGAGAAGCGGGTTGGCGGCGAGCACGGGACGCGGCGCAACGGTCAGGATCGCCAACGCCGCGGCGAGGAAAAGAACCAGGCGGGGCAAGCATGTGCCGGTAGCAATGGTCCTGAAGGTCATGTTCTTTCCAATAGCACGATACGGCGCCGTCATTTATAGGCTCGTCGTGCCCTTGTCGCTCCGATCCGGGAAATATGGTCAAACAGTTGCTCTTCGCAATGCGGCACGGCGAGACCCGGTGGAACGCCGAGGGGCGCTTCCAGGGTCGGAGCGACCATTCCCTGACCGCTTCGGGAAGGCGTCAGGCGACGGAAAACGGCGCGAGGCTGAAAGCCCACATCGAGCGCCTCGGAGTGGAGCCGTCCCGAATCCTGGCCTACGTCTCGCCGCTGAAGCGCGCCCGCGAGACCATCGAGACGGTGGCCGCCGAACTGCTGCTCGAAGAGGCCCGGATCAAAATTGACGCGCGCCTTGCCGAAGCTTCGTTCGGCGGCTGGGAAGGCATGACGACGCTCGAGGTCAAGGCGCGCTTTCCCGCCGAACGGCGGCTGCGCAAGGCGGACCGCTGGAATTTCGACCTGCATGGCGGCGACAGCTATGCCGATCTGGCGCGCGCGATGGAAGCCTTCCTCGCCGACCTCGATCCGGAACGGCCGGCCCTCGTCGTCTCGCATGCCGGGAACATCAGGGTCATGGCCGGCATGCTGGCCGGCCTGGCACGGGACGAGGCGATGGCGCTCAAGGTGCCGCATGATGCGGTGCTGGCATGGGACGGCCTCGAACTGATATGGGTTTGAATTTGCGAATGCATTTGCCCTGATGCGGACGGGCACATAACATCCGCAAAAAGGAAGTACGATCCGGTCGGTGGGCGGTTCCCCGGTCGGGGTATGCCCTGGAGAAGCGTAATGGCGGCGGGCCTGCCCGATCTCTTGAGGGTGGAGGATTTGCGCATCTCGATCACCATCGAGCGTTCTGGGCTCGAAGTGGTGAGGGGCGCGAGCTTCCGCGTGCCGGCGGGCAGGACGGTTGCGCTGGTCGGCGAGTCCGGCTCCGGCAAATCCATCATCGCGCAATCCATCCTCGGCATCCTGCCGCGCGTGGCGAAGATCACCGGCGGCCGCATCCTCTTCCGCGATGATGCCTCCGGCGAAAAGCCGGTCGACATCGCTGCGCTCGACGTGAACGGCCCGGAGATGCAGGCGCTCCGCGGCGGCCGCATCGCCATGATCTTCCAGGAACCGATGACCTCGCTGTCGCCGCTCCACCGGATCGGCAACCAGGTCGAGGAGGCATTGATCCTGCATCGCAACCTCGACGGCCGCGAGGCCCGTGCCATGACCGAGGACATGCTGCGGCTCGTCGGGTTCCACGATCCGCATCGCGCCTACGACATGTATTCGATGGAGCTCTCGGGCGGCATGCGCCAGCGCGCCATGATCGCAATGGCGCTGATCTGCCATCCGGCGCTGCTGATTGCGGACGAGCCGACGACGGCGCTCGACGTCACCGTCCAGGCGCAGGTGCTCGGCCTCCTGAAGGATCTGCAGAAGCGGCTCGGCATGTCGATGCTGCTCATCACGCACGACCTTGGCGTGGTCGCCAACATGGCCGAAGAGGTGGTCGTCATCTATCACGGCGAGATCGTCGAGGCGGGTTCTGTCGAGCATATATTCCGCCATGCCGGCCATCCCTACACCCAGGCGCTCATGCGCGCGGTGCCCGAGATCGATACGAACAGGTCGAGGAAGCTGGTCGGCCTGCGCGAGATCGAGCATGTGATCCCGAAATCGATGCGGCGCGAGAGAACAGCCCCGGACGCCTCGAC
>JBQCFH010000540.1:0-6824 GCA_051959385.1 Rhizobiaceae bacterium
AGCGCGGCCGCGGTCGGCTCGTTGATGATGCGCAGCACCTCAAGCCCGGCGATCTTGCCGGCGTCCTTGGTTGCCTGCCGCTGGGCGTCGTTGAAGTAGGCGGGAACGGTGATGACGGCCTTCTCGACCTTCTCGCCGAGATAGCTCTCCGCCGTCTCCTTCATCTTCTGAAGGACCATCGCCGAAATCTGCGAAGGGGAATATTTCTTGCCCTGGGCCTCGACCCAGGCGTCGCCATTGTCTGCCTTGACGATCTTGTAGGGGACAAGCTTCTTGTCCTTTTCGGTCACCGGATCGTCATAACGGCGCCCGATCAAACGCTTGACCGCGAAAACGGTGCCCTCGGGATTGGTGACGGCCTGGCGTTTGGCCGGCTGCCCGACGAGGCGCTCGTCCGAATCCGTGAAGGCGACGATTGACGGCGTCGTGCGCGCGCCCTCCGCGTTCTCGATCACTTTCGCGTCCTTGCCGTCCATCACGGCGACGCAGGAATTGGTCGTTCCGAGGTCGATACCGATTACTTTTGCCATTGCATTTCTCTCCGCTAAGCAGGCCGCCGGTGGACCCGTTAAAGGCGTTCCGTTGACGGCCCCTGTTCACAAGAAATTCCGTCCGCCAGGGGCATGCGCCCCGCAGCGATCGGTGTCGCGGCGTATATAAGAACCGGTACAAAAGCGTGCAAGCCGCAGACGCCAAGGAATTGCAGGGGAGAGCGGGCGAACGGCGACATTTCTCATGCGCCGAATCTCATGGCGCCGAATTGGCCGGCAACTGTTGGAAGCACCCCCTCACCGCCTCCCTTCGCTCGGCACCTCTCCCCCAGCCCGGGAGGAGAGGAGTCGCCGGTCGCACGGACGGGCGCCCCTCCTCGCCCCCCACGAAGTGGGGGAGAGGTGCCGAGCGAAGCGAGGCGGTGAGGGGGTGGATCATGCCACATGCGCTATCCGCTGTCGGAGAACGGCTTTGGCCAAGTACGGGGTGGGGTGGACACAACCCGAGATCAGAGCCTATGGCCTTGATATGAGCAGGTTCTTCATCTTCATGGCCGGTCTCGCGGGCGCTGCGGGCGTGGCGCTTTCGGCCGCGGCGGCCCATACGGGCGGCCATGATCTCGGCATCGCAGCGTCGTTCCTCGTCATGCATGCGCCGGCGCTGCTCGCGATCGGCCTTTTCGCGCGCAGTCGCATTCTGGCGATCGGCGGAGCGATCCTGCTCGCCGGGCTTCTGCTTTTCTGCGGCGACCTCGCCATGCGCGACTTCGCCGGCAGCCGGCTCTTCCCGATGGCCGCGCCGATCGGCGGCTCGGCGATGATTCTGGGCTGGCTGGTCGTGGCCGCGTCGGCTTTCGCCGGAAGCGGCAAGGGCGAAAGCTAGACTTTCTCCCAGCCATCGTGCCCGGCGGCGCGGTAGATGGCGTCGATCACCTTCTGGTTCTTCACCGAATCCTCCAGCATGAAGACCGGCAGATCCTCGCCCTGCGCGGCTCGGGCGAAGGCCTCCGCTTCGAGCCTGTACTGGCGCGTATCGGGAAAGCGGAAGACGGTCGCTTCCGTGTGGTTGCGGTTGTGCAGCTCGATGCGGTGGTGGTCGTAAAGGCCGGCATTGAAAGGCGCATGGACCTCGATGAAGCCCTTGTCGCCGTGAAAGACCATGATCTGCCGCGCCGCCATTTGCGTAGCGCAATAGAAGGTCAGGTCGAAACCGTCGAACTCGGCCTTGACGCTGGCGTAGATGTCGGTGCCGAATTTCCGGTCGCGCTCGACCGTCGCCTGCAGCCGGACGGGCTCCTTGCCGGTCGAGAACCGCGTCGCCACCGTCGGATAGACGCCGATATCGGGCAGGCCGCCGCCGCCGAGCTCCGGCCTGTTGCGCATGTTGTGCGCATCGACGTTATAGTAGGAGAACGCGCCCTGGACATGGCGCAGCCGGCCGACGGCGCCTTCGGCGATCAGCTCGCGCACCTTCAGCCATTGCGGATGATAGGTGACCATGAAGGCCTCGGAGACGAGAACTTGGTTGCGGTCGCGCGCGGCGATGACCGGGGCGATGTCCTCGGCCTTCAGCGCCAGCGGCTTTTCCACCAGCACGTGCTTCTTGGCGTCCGCCGCCCTGATCGCCCATTCCACATGCTCCGATGTCGGCAGCGGGATATAGACGCCGTCGATGGCATCCGAGGCGAGCATCTCCTCATAGGAGCCGAAGGGGTGCGGCACGCCGAAACGGTCGGCCAGCGCCCGCGCCTTCGCGAGATCGCGGCTGGCGATCGCCGCCACCACGCCGTTCTCGGCGTCCTGCAGGGCCGGGATGACATGGTCGCGGCCGATCTTCGCGGTCGAGAGAATACCCCAGCGGAACATGGCATCTCCTCAATGCAGTGCGTCCGTGGAGGCTCGCGTCGCGGGCACCGGACGATGAGGACCGTGGGCGCAGACCTCTCTCATCCTGAGGCGCGAAGCCAGCAGGGCGAGCCTCGAAGGACGCACGAAAACACCCGACGGCACCAACCGGAGGATGCTGGTATATCGGCCGAGCCTCGCTTTGGCAAAATGCATCGTAGCCGGCTCGGGCTAGGTGAACCTGGCAGCTCTTGGACTATTCTCAAGCCAGAAAGTCATGCTCCGGCGCCTTTCCCGACGCTGTCGGCGATGGCGCGGGTGCGCTCGTCGGCTGGAAAATACTGCTCGATGAAGATGCCTTGCGAGAGCACCTCCTGCGCCGAGCCGAAGGAGGTGAGCGTCGTGATCCATTGCGTCTCCAGGTCGCCGAGACGTAGCCTGACCGCGATGACCGGCGGCGGGTTGCGGTCCGCGGCCTCGGGAGCGAAAAAGCGGCCGAGATCGGCATCCGCCTCATAGCGGGCGATGCGCTTCGAAAGCGCGCTTCTCGGCCCGTGCAGCCGCGCCTCGTTACGCGCGCGGCGCAGGAACAGACCCGCGACCTCGTCGAAATTGCCGATCGCGTCACGCACCGGGCCGGGCTCGACCACCAGGCCGAGGATGTTGGCGCCGGGGCCGGCCGAAATGCCGAGCGCCGAGCCCATCGCGCTGAAGCCGGCGTTGGCGGCGAGGATTTCATGGTCGGCGTTGAAGACGATCGCCGGCCAGGGCGCATGGCGGTCGAGCATCAGGCGGAGCGCCTCCCGCACCGGCTTCGGCAGGCCCTCGACGCCCTCCTTCTCCGCCGAGGCGAAGCGCGGCGCGAAGCCGGCGGCGGCGAAAAGCTCGTTCTGCGCCTTGAAGGTGAGGTCGAGCGCCTCGGCGATGCGGATGATCATGCCTTCGGTCGGGCGCGAGCGGCCAGTCTCCAGGAAAGAGAGATGGCGCGAGGAGATCCCCGCCTCCATCGCCAGATCGAGCTGCGAGAGGTTGCGATGCGAGCGCCATTCGCGCAATTGCCGGCCGAAATCCATGGCGGTTTCCCGTTGGTGTCGGGCGACGATGCCCGGACATGCACAGGAAAGCCATTACTCCGGAGGTAACGGAACGCGCTACCCCGGCCGGCAATGCCACGCGATGAGACTAGTGGCGCTTCGCCTTCAGCTTCATGTCGAACTGGACGACGTTGGAATAGATCGGCGTCCCGACATCCATGCCGTAGGGCGAGCGCAGCACATTTCCGGTGACGTGGAAGCTGATCCAGCCCTTGCCGATGCCGTCGAGCTCGGCCTGGAATGTCGCCGGCCTGCTGTGGCCGCGCGCCGTCAGCGTGCCGACGATGGTCGCCGAACGGTCACCCGTGCGCTCGATGCTGGAAGAGCGGAAGCTGATCGCATGCTCGTTGGCAACGTCGAAGACGGCGTTCGACTTGAGGAAGGCGTCGACGCGGTCCTGCCCCGTTTCCACGCTGGCCGGTATGATCGTGATGCGCACCGAGGAGCGGGCGAGACTGCCGCCGTCAATGTCGATCTCGCCGTTGTACCTTGCGAATCTTCCGCTGAAGCCCTTGCCGGCGATGCTGCCGATTACGAAGGCAAGGCTCGAGCCGGAAGGGGATATCGCATAGCGGCCGGCGGCGTCGCTCAAGTCGACCGCAGCCGATTGCGCAGGAATGGAAAGGCCGGCGAGCAGAAGCGCTGCCGCCGAGAGGTTCTTCAAACGCATGGTTCCATACCTCGGTTACCGCCCATGCGCGACAAACGGCCGGGCGGACCGGGGCTTCCCGACGCTCGGGATCACATCCGCGTCACTCCGATTTGAACGAAGAGCCTGGGATCAGCATGCGCAGCAGCACGCCGTCATGCAGCAGGAAATGGTGGCGGAGCGCCGCCAGCACATGCAGGAGGACGAGCGCCAGCAGGACCCAGCCGAGCACATCATGGACCGAGGTCCACAGCACCTCTGCCGCGTCCGAACGCGGCAGAGGCAGGTCGGGGACGACGAAGAGATAAAAGGCGAAGGTCGGAATCTCGAGCATCGTGGTGGAGGCGATACCCCAGCCCGTCAGAGGCATGAATAGCATCAGCGCGTAGAGCGCCCGGTGCGTCCAGCCGGCCGCCTGCCGCTCCAAGCCGCTCATGTCCGCCGGCAGCGCCGGATGCGCGTTTGCCAGCCGCCAAATGAGCCGCAGCAGGGCAAGCGCAAGAATGAGCAAGCCGAAGGATTTGTGCCACTGGATGAGATCGAAGGAGAGGCGCTGGTCGGCGATGTTCTTCATCACCTTGCCCAGCGACCACTGGCCGACGATGAGGATGGCAATCGTCCAGTGCAGGATAATGGCGACCAATCCATAGCCCAGTCTGGTGTTGCGCAGCATCCGGACCTCTCGACTTCGGCAAACGACGGAGCAAGGCCAAATCTTCCGGCGCAATGCGCAAGCCGTCAGATCATCGCCAGCGGCCTTTTCCGATTGGGCGGCGGGAAGGCGCGATCGAGATCGGCAAGATCGGCCGCGCTCAGTTCGATGTCGAGCGCCGCCCTGTTCTGGCGGATATGCTCGGGTTCGACCGCCTTCGGAATCGCGATGACCCCTTTCCGCCGCAGCACCCAGGCGAGCGCGATCTGGGCCGGGGTCGCATCGTGCCGCCGCGCGACAGCCTCAAGCCTGCGATCGCGCACGAGTTCGCCCTGGTCGACCGGCGAATAGGCCATGAGCGGAATGCCGCGCTCATCCGACCAGGGCATCAGGTCATACTCGATGCCGCGACTGGAGAGATTATAGAGCACCTGGTTGGTCTGGACCGCCTGTCCATCCTCGATGCCGGCCAACTCCTCCATGTCGCCGGTATCGAAATTGCTGACACCCCAATGGCGGATCTTGCCGTCGCGCTTTAGCGCCTCGAACGCTCCGACCGTCTCGGCAAGCGGCGTGCGCTCGCGCCAATGGAGCAGGTAGAGGTCGATGCAATCGGTGCCGAGTCGGCGCAGGCTCGCTTCGCAGGCCCCTAGCACGCCGGCATGTGAGGCGTTGGACGGCAGCACCTTGCTGACCAGGAACACCTCGTCGCGCCGGCCGGCAATCGCCTCGCGGGTCACCTCTTCGGCGCCGCCCGAAGCGTACATCTCGGCCGTGTCGATCAGCGCCATGCCGAGGTCAATGCCGAGCTTCAGCGCGGCGACCTCGTCCGTATGCCGACGCCGGTCTTCCCCCATGTTCCAGGTGCCCTGGCCAAGCGCCGGCACCTGTTCGCCGCAAGGAAGGCCGATCGTGCGCATCTCCGCCATCGCCGCTCAGCCGCGCAGCACGCCGCCGGTCTGCTTCCTGACGTTCTCAACGATGCGGCCGGCGAGCGCCTCGAAATCCTCGTCGGTCAGCGTCCGCTCGACCGGCTGGATGGCAACCTCGATAGCAATCGACTTCTTGCCCTCGCCGATCGAGGCGCCCTCGAATACGTCAAAGACCGAGACGCCGGTGACGAGCTTGCGGTCGGCGGCGGCGGCCGCGCGCATCAGGCTGCCGGCCTCGACCTCCTTGTCGACAACGAAGGCGAAGTCGCGCTTCACCGCCTGGAAATTGGAAAGATCCAGGCGCGGCTTGGTGCGCGTCGCCTTGCGCTTCGGCTCCGGTATGGCATCGATGAAGACCTCGAAACCGCAGACGGGGCCAGCGACGTCGAGCGCTTCCAGCGTTTTCGGATGGAATTCGCCGAATGTGCCGAGCACCGTCTTCGGCCCGAGCTTGATCGTGCCCGACCGGCCGGGGTGATACCAGTCCGGCCCGCCGGCCTCGACCTGCAGCTTGTCGGCCGGCGCACCTGCGGCCTCCAGCGCCGCCAGCGCATCGGCCTTGGCGTCGAAGGCGCCGACCGGCTCGGCATTGCCAGCCCAGTTGCGGCCCTGCCCTTCGAGCTTGGCCGTCCCGCGCCGCACGCCGGCGGCTACCCGGCGCTGCGTCTCGGGCGTGTCCCCTTCATAGCTGCCGGAAACCTCGAATAGCGCCACGTCGGCAAAGCCGCGGTCGGCGTTACGCTGCGCGGCGGAAAGCAGGCCGGGCAGCAGCGAGGGGCGCATGTCGGACATGTCGGCGGCGATCGGATTGGCAAGCCTGAGTTCAGGCTTGCCCCCGCCGAAAAGCGCCGCGTGCTTGGCCGGAATGAACGACCAGGTGACCGCCTCCATCATGCCGCGCACGGCAAGAGCGCGGCGGGCGGCTCGGGTCTGGAGCTGCAGCGTCGTCAGGATCTTTCCGTTGACCGCGTCGTGGCTGACCATCGGCGTGAAGGGGATCTCGTTGACGCCATGGATGCGCATGACTTCCTCGACGAGGTCGGCCTTGCCATCAACATCCGGGCGCCAGGACGGCACGTCGATGTCGATGACATAGCCGCCGCCGCGCGCCTTGAAGCCCAGCCGGTCGAGGATGGAGAGGCTTTCCTCGGCCGGCACGTC
>JBQCFH010000541.1:0-2941 GCA_051959385.1 Rhizobiaceae bacterium
ACGACGAGATGGAGGAGAGGCGGCGCGCCGTAACCGCGAGCCTGAATGCGGCCACCGCGAAGGCCTACGCCTTGGTCGACGGCCGCAAATGAGCGAGCGCTGGGCACGCGCCATCCTCTCCGCCTACCGGTGGACCGGCGCGGCGGCATATCCGCTGATCGGCGGCTACGTCGCCTGGCGCGCGTCGAAGGGCAAGGAAGAGCACGCCCGCCGCCGGGAACGCTACGGCTTTGCCGGCTATGCCCGGCCGGCCGGTCCCCTGATCTGGACGCATGCGGCCAGCGTCGGCGAAACGAACGCCGTCATCCCGCTGATAGAGGAGATTCTGGCGCTCGGCATCAACGTCGTCCTCACCACCGGCACGGTGACTTCCGCCAAGGTCGCGGCTGAAAGGCTCGGCGACCGCGTATTGCATCAATATGTGCCGCTCGACCTCAAGCCGGCGATCAGGCGCTTCCTGGACCATTGGGCGCCGGACCTCGCGATCATCGCCGAATCCGAGATCTGGCCGATGACCATCCTGGAACTCGGCGCCCGCCGGGTCCCGCAGGTGCTGGTGAACGGCCGGCTGTCGGATCGCTCCTTCCGTTCGTGGAAGAAGCGCGCCTATCTGGCCGAGGCTCTGTTCGAGAATCTGGCGCATGTGGTCGCCCAGTCGGAGCTCGACGCCGAGCGCTTCCGCACGCTGGGGGCCCGGCCCGTGACCGTTTCCGGCAATCTGAAGGTCGATGCCGGCCCGCCGATCGTAGACAACGTTACGCTGGCGGATTTCCGCAGCCGCCTCCGCAACCGGCCGGTCTGGGCGGCGATCTCGACGCATGAAGGGGAGGAGGCGGTCGCCGCCGACGCGCACCGGCTGCTGCGCTCGCGCCATCCCGATCTCCTGACCATTATCGTCCCGCGCCATCCCGAGCGCGCCGCCGCGCTGGCCGACCAGTTCGCCGCCGCCGGGCTGAAGGCGGTGCGGCGCAGCCTAGGCATGCCCATCGAGCCCGACACCGACATCCTCCTCGGCGACACGATCGGCGAGATGGGCCTTTATCTGAGGCTAACCGAGATCGCCTTCGTCGGCCGCTCCTTGATAGGCGAGGGCGGGCAGAACCCGCTCGAACCGGCGATGCTGGAGACGGCGGTGCTTGCCGGGCGCAACGTGCAGAATTTCCGCGAAACCTACCAGCGCCTGATCGACCGCGGCGGCGCCAGGCTCGTCCGCGACCGCGACATGCTTGCCGGGGCGGTCAATTTCCTGCTGAACAACGATCGTGCGCGCCGCGAGATGATGGCGGCCGGCCTTGCCGCGGTGGAGGAAATGAGGGGCTCCCTGGGGCGGACCATGCGGGCGCTGGAGCCCTACATCCACCCGCTCGTCCTCAAGGCGCGGCTCGAAGACGGCAACGGCCGCAGGAGATAGGGCGGCCGATGGTAAGCGAGGCGCCTCCGTTCTGGTGGAAGAAGGCGGACTGGCGAGCCGCTATCCTGTCGCCTTTCTCTTCCGCCTATGCCTCGCTCGCGCGGCGCAGCCTGCTCAACGCAAGGCGCGAGAAGATCGCCGCGCCGGTGCTCTGCGTCGGCAATCTCACCGTCGGCGGCGCCGGCAAGACGCCCGTCGCCATCGCGCTCGCCGTCGAGGCGCGCGAAATGGGGCTGAAGCCCGGCTTCCTTTCGCGCGGCCACGGCGGCAGCAATTCCGCGCCGCGCCTGGTCGATCCGGCGCACGACCGGGCGAGACATGTCGGCGACGAGCCGCTTCTGCTTGCCCGCCATGCGCCGGTCGCGGTGACGCCCAACCGTGCCGCCGGCGCGCGCCTGCTCATGCAGAAGGGCTGCGATTTCCTGATCATGGACGACGGCTTCCAGAGCGCCCGCATCCATTTCGACTATGCGCTGATCGTGGTCGACGCCCGGCGCGGCGTCGGCAATGGCCACACCATGCCCGGCGGGCCGCTGCGCGCCCGGCTGGTCGACCAGATGCCCTATGCCGACGCCGTGCTGACCGTCGGCGAGGGCAACGGCGCCGACCATATCGTGCGCATGGCCGCGCGCGCCGGCAAGCCGGTGTTCTCGGCGCGCCAGCGGCCGCTCGCCGGCTCCGGCATTGCCGGAAAACGGGTGCTCGCCTTCGCCGGCATCGGCGATCCGGCGAAATTCTTCGCCACCGTCGAGGAGGCGGGCGGCGAGATCGCGCTGAAGCGCGCCTTCGCCGATCATCATTTCTACGCGCCCGACGAGCTCGCCGATCTCGCCGCGACGGCCGAAAGGCGCGGGCTGGAACTGGCGACCACGACCAAGGATGCCGCGCGCATCTTCGACGGCTCCGCCGCGACCAAGGAATTCCTGGAAAAGGTGCATGTGGTCGAGATCGACATGGTCTTCGATCCCGAGACGATCCCCGGGCAGATCATCGGCGAAACGCTCGATGCATGGCGGGAGCGGCGGCTGCAGCGCTGATTCAAGATAACGCGAGCCTCGAAGGGCGCACCAAGGCTGAAGCCGGCTATTGCTTGCGCAGGCTCGGGTGCGCTTCGAGCTCCCGCTCGAGCGAGGCGGCGCAGTTGATATACGCTTCCTGCCTGGCGACGCTCCAGTATTTCAGCTCGTCGATCGGGATCGCCTCGCCGGTCACGGCGCAGCGCACGAAAGAACCCGGCGAGACGATCTGGAAATCGCCGTCGAGATAGCGGATGCGCGCCTCGCGCGCGCCGGGTCCTTCGAAACGGTTCATCGTCCTGCCTTTGCCACGCTGTTTCCGCCACAAAATGCCGGGGAAATCAAGCGGTGCGGGTTCGCGCGACGCGGAGCCCGGACTAACGCGATGATGGTCGACCCCCTCACCGCCTCGCTTCGCTCGGCACCTCTCCCCCGCTCGACGGGGGAGAGGAGGCGCCGGCCGCGATCGCAGGCACCCCTCCTCTCCCCTTTTGAGGGGGAGAGGTGCCGAGCG
>JBQCFH010000542.1:0-10388 GCA_051959385.1 Rhizobiaceae bacterium
CATCTCCCCCTCAAGGGGGGAGATCAGCAGCTTCGAAGTCGCAACCTCTTCGGCGATGTTCGAGATTAGCCTAGTCAGAACGGCCGGCTGATCTCCCCCCTTGAGGGGGAGATGGCCGGCAGGCCAGAGGGGGGTGTGAAAAAGCGCTGGCATCGTCGTCATACGCTCTTTGGCATGCCGCCCAGCTTCGCGTGCCGGTTCATATCCTTGTAGAGCAGGTAGCGGAAATTGCCCGGTCCGCCTGCGTAGCAGGCCTGCGGGCAGAAGGCGCGCAGCCACATATAGTCGCCCGCCTCGACCTCCACCCAATCCTGGTTCAGCCGGTAGACCGCCTTGCCTTCGAGCACGTAGAGCCCGTGCTCCATGACGTGCGTCTCGGGGAACGGGATCACCGCGCCCGGCTTCAGCGTGACGATCGTGACATGCATGTCGTGGCGCATGTCGGCCGGATCGACGAAGCGCGTCGTCGCCCATCTGCCGTCGGTATCGGGCATCGACGCGGGCGCGATGTCCGCCTCGTCCGCGAAGAAGGCTTCCGGCGCGTCGATGCCGTCCACCTTCTCGTAGGCCTTGCGTATCCAGTGGAAGCGCGCCGCCGCAGAGCCGTCATTGCGCAAGGTCCAGCCGGACGAGGGCGGCAGGAAGGCGAACCCGCCCGGCTTCATTGCATGTTTCTTGCCGCCGACGGAGACCGATAGCTCGCCTTCGACCACGAAGAGCACGCCCTCCGCCTCCGGGTCGAGTTCCGGGCGGTCGCTGCCGCCTCCGGGCGCGACTTCGACGATGTATTGCGAGAAGGTCTCGGCGAAGCCCGACAGCGGTCGCGCGATAATCCACACCCGGGTCCTGTCCCAGAAGGGCAGCGAACTCGTCACGATGTCGCGCATCGTCCCCTTCGGGATCACCGCATAGGCTTCCGTGAAGACGGCGCGATCCGTCAGAAGCTGGGTCTGCGGCGGAAGTCCGCCCTTGGGCGCATAATAGGTGCGGCCGGTCATGCAATGTTCCTCATGCGGGAAGAAGGTCTTTCAGTCGCAGCAGCGCGATGCGCTCGACCTGCCGGCAGGCGGTCGCGAATTCCTCCTCGCGGCCGTTCTTCGCCCGCCGCTCGAACGCCGCCAATATTTCCGGCTTGGTCAGCCCGCGCACGGCGATGATGAAAGGGAAGCCGAACCTCCCGACATAGGCTTCGTTCAATTCGGTGAACTTCCGCTTTTCCTCGTCGGTCAGCGCGTCCAGCCCGGCGGAGGCCTGCTCGTTGGTGGACTCCTTGGTCAGCCGTTTCGCCTGTGCCAGCTTGCCGGCGAGATCCGGATGGGCGGTGAGCACGCCCAGCCGCTCCTTCTCGTTCGCCGAGCGGAACACCCGGCAAAGCGCATTGTGAAGACCGCCGGCGCTGTCATGCGCGGGACCGAGTTCCAGTTCGTAGGCGCGCTCGGCGATCCACGGCGAATGCTCGAATATGCCGCCGAAGCGCTCGACGAATTCCGGCAGCGCCATGCGCGAGGGCCTCAACGCCGGTGCCTTGTATGGATGATGCTCGCGCCAGTGCCTGGCGATATCGATGCGCCGCGGGAACCATACCCTGTCGTGGCCCTTGGCGTATTCGACGAAGCGCTTCAGCGCCGCCGCCCGCCCCGGCCTGCCGATCAGCCGGTTGTGCAGACCGATGCTCATCATCTTCGGCCGTCCGGCCCTGCCCTCGGCATAGAGCGTATCGAAGGCGTCCTTCAGGTAGGTGAAGAACTGCTCGCCCGTGTTGAAGCCCTGCGCCGTGGCAAAACGCATGTCGTTGGCGTCGAGCGTGTATGGGATGACGAGCTGCGGCGGGATCGGATTACCGTGCCCGTCATGGTCGAGCCAGTAGGGCAGATCGTCGTCATACGTGTCGGAGACATATTCGAAGCCGCCCTCCTCCGCCGCCAGCCGCACCGTGTTGACCGAGCAGCGGCCGTAGTAGAAGCCGAGCGGCCGCTCACCGGTCACCTCCGCGTGAAGCCGCACCGCCCTGGCGAGGTGATCGCGCTCGACCTCCGGCGAAATGTCCTTGAACTCGATCCATTTGTAGCCGTGCGAGGCGACTTCCCACCCGGCTTCCTGCATCGCCGTCACCTGGTCGGGCGAGCGCGCCAGCGCCGTCGCCACCCCGTAGATGGTGACCGGCACGCCGGCCTCGGTGAAGATGCGGTGCATGCGCCAGAAGCCGGCGCGCGCGCCGTACTCATAGATGGATTCCATGTTCCAGTGGCGCTGGCCGGGCCACTGCGCGGCGCCGACGATCTCGGAAAGAAAAGCCTCGGATGCGGCGTCGCCATGCAGGATCGAGTTCTCGCCGCCTTCCTCGTAGTTCAGCACGAACTGGACGGCGACATGCGCGCCGCCAGGCCATTTCGGGTCCGGCGGATTGGCCCCGTAGCCGCGCATGTCGCGCATGTAGCGCGCCGGGCCGCCGCTCTTCTTCTCTCCGCCCATCTTCTTCACCTCTTCAGCTTTCACGATAATCGAAAGGTGTCCGGCTTCATTCCCACGAAAAATTTGAAAGTCTTTTTGTGGCCGCCCCCTTCGCCGCAGGCTACGCATTGGCCTATCCTGCCCTGCAACCAATAGTAAGAAAGCCGGTAACGGCAAGAATGCCGGACGCGCCGGCCGATGGGAGAAGACCGATCATGCCGAATGCCGGTCCAGGCAGGCTGACCACGCATGTGCTCGACACGGCGCTGGGCAAGCCCGCGGCGGGCCTGTCGATTACGCTCTACCGCTGTGACGGCGGCGGGCGCACCGAACTCGCGAGCGCTGTCACCAATGCGGACGGCCGCTGCGACAAGCCCCTGCTCGAAGGCGAGGCGTTCCAGGCCGGCGAATACGAACTGCTCTTCGCCGCCGGCGACTACCTCAGGAGCACGGGGCTGAGCCTCACCCAGCCGGCCTTCCTCGACATGATCCCGATCCGCTTCGGCATGACCGACTCCGGCCACTATCATGTGCCCTTGCTTCTCTCGCCTTTCGGCTATTCGACCTACAGGGGGAGTTGATGGAAGCAAGTCAGTTCATGGAGAGGTCGGCACTCCTTCGCACCCCCCTCTGTCCTGCCGGACATCTCCCCCTCAAGGGGGGAGATTATCCCGGCCGCCCCCTCGCCGTTATTTCTCCAACATCGGCAAGTGGAGCCGGCAGTAGCGACAGCGTAATCTCCCCCCTTGAGGGGGAGATGTCCGGCAGGACAGAGGGGGGTGACCTAAAGCACCAAACTGGTTTAGCAGTGGCTCTATCGGAGAGGATGGAATCATGATCGCAACCCGCTCCGAAATCCGCTTCATCCTGAATGGCGAGGAAGTGCGCCTCGCAGAGGTCGCGCCGGACGAGACGCTGCTCGACTATCTGAGGCTCCGCCGCTCTCTGACCGGCACCAAGGAAGGCTGCGCCGAGGGCGATTGCGGCGCCTGCACGGTGCTTGTCGGCCGCCTGACGCCGGATGGCCTCATCTATGAGAGCGTCAATTCCTGCATCCGTTTTCTCGGCTCGCTCGACGGCACCCATGTCGTCACCGTCGAGCATCTCGCGCCGGTGGCAGGCCGGCTGCACCCGGTGCAGCAGGCCATGGTCGACTTCCACGGCTCGCAATGTGGCTTTTGCACGCCGGGCTTTGTCATGTCGCTCTATGCGCTCTGGATGCAGGACCCGAAGCCGTCCGATCGCCGCATCGAGAAGGCGCTCCAGGGCAACCTCTGCCGCTGCACCGGATACGAGGCGATCGTCCGCGCCGCCCGCGCGATCTCCACATACGGTGACGCCCATGACGACCCGCTCGCGGCCGAGCGCGCCGAGATCGCCGGGCGGCTGAATGCCTTGCGCGACGGCGCTCGCATCGAGATCGGAACGGACGCGAAACGCTTTTTCGTACCAGCGTCGGTGGACGATCTGGCGGAGATCCTCGATACCCATCCAAGGGCGACCATCGTGGCCGGCGCGACCGATGTCGGACTGTGGGTGACGAAATTCATGCGCGAGATCGCTCCGGTCGTCTTCATCGGCCATCTCGATGAACTACGCCGCACGTCCGAGAAGAACGGCGTGCTGACCATCGGCGCCAACACCTCCTATACGGAAGCGTTCAGGATCCTTGCCGTCCGGATTCCGGCGCTCGCCACGCTGATCGACCGGATCGGCGGCGAGCAGGTGCGCAACATGGGCACGATCGGCGGCAACATTGCCAACGGCTCGCCGATCGGCGACACGCCGCCGCCGCTGATCGCGCTTGGCGCGCGCTTGACGCTGCGCAAGGGCAAAAGCCGGCGCACCATTCCCCTCGAGGAATTCTTCATCGACTACGGCAAGCAGGACCGCCAGCCGGGCGAGTTCGTCGAGGCGGTGCATGTGCCGCTCCCGGCCCCGGAGAGCCGTTTCGAAATCTACAAGGTCACCAAGCGCCGGGACGAGGATATCACCGCCACTCTGGGCGCCTTCCACCTGACGCTCGATGCCTCCGGCAATGTCGAAAATATCCGCATCGCCTATGGCGGCATGGCAGCGACGCCCAAGCGCGCGCGCTCGGTGGAGAGCGCACTCTTCGGCAAGCCATGGACGCGGGCGGCGGTCGATGCCGCGCTCGAAGCGTATGAAAAGGATTTCACGCCGCTCACCGACATGCGCGCTTCGGCCGATTATCGTATGCTGGCGTCGAAGAACCTGCTCGTCCGCTTCTTCCTGGAGACTTCCGGCCGGACCGCCCCGGTGCAGGTCGGCCGCTACGAGGCAGCATGATGAACAAGCACGCAGCGCCCGATCTGAAAGCCGTCCGCGTCGTCGGCGGCGTCCATACCGACCAGCGGCACGATTCCGCGCACAAGCACGTCACCGGCTCCGCCGTCTATATCGACGACATGCCGGAACCCGCCGGCACGCTGCATGGCTGCCTCGGCCTTTCGGCAGCGACCCACGCCACGATCCGTTCGATGGATTTGTCCGCCGTGCGCGCGGCGCCGGGGGTGGTCGACGTGCTGACGGCGAAGGATATCCCCGGCGAGAACGACATTTCGCCGACCGGCCGTCACGACGAGCCGATCCTGGCCGACGGCAAGGTCCAGTTCTTCGGCCAGCCGATCTTCTGCGTCGTCGCCCGCACGCGCGAGGAGGCGCGGCGCGCCTGCCGGCTGGCGAAGGTCGAATATGACGAGCTTCCCTTCATCACCGATGTGGCCGAGGCCGATCCCGAAAAGCCGAGGCTCGTTACCGACCCGCTGACGCTGAAGCGCGGCGATGCCGCCGCGGCTATTGCCAAGGCCCCGCGCAAGGTGAAGGGGCAGATGCGCGTCGGCGGTCAGGACCATTTCTATCTGGAGGGCCAGATCGCGCTCGCCATCCCCGGCGAGGACCGCGACGTGACCGTATACGCCTCGACCCAGCACCCTTCCGAGGTGCAGCACATGGTGGCGCATGCGCTCGGCGTACCGAACCACGCCGTGACCGTCGAGATACGACGCATGGGCGGCGGCTTCGGCGGCAAGGAAACGCAGGGCAACCAGTTCGCAGCCCTTGCGGCCATCGCCGCAAAGCGCACCGGCAAGGCCGTGAAGATCAGGCCCGACCGCGACGACGACATGACCGCCACCGGTAAGCGCCACGATTTCCTGATCGACTACGAGGCCGGCTACGACGAGGAGGGCAACATCCTCGGCGTCGAATTCCGCTACGCCGCGCGCTGCGGCTTTTCCGCCGATCTTTCCGGAGCCGTAACGGACCGGGCGCTGTTCCACTGCGACAATGCCTATTACTACCCGGCTGTGAAGGCCGTCTCGGCCCCGCTCTATACGAACACGGTGTCCAACACCGCCTTCCGCGGCTTTGGCGGCCCGCAGGGAATGGTCGGGGCGGAGCGCATCATCGACGAAATCGCCTTCGCGCTCGGCAAGGACCCGCTGGAAATCCGCCGCAAGAATTTCTACGGGACCGAGACGCGCAATGTGACGCCCTATCACCAGAAGGTGGAGGACAATATCATTGCGCGCATGGTCGACGAGCTCGAGAAAAGTTCGGATTACCAACGTCGGCGCCGGCAGATCGCCGCATTCAACGCCGGCAGCGACGTCATCAAGCGCGGCATCGCGCTGACCCCCGTCAAGTTCGGCATCTCCTTCACCGCCACCCATTTCAACCAGGCCGGCGCGCTCGTCCATGTCTATACGGACGGTTCGGTGCATCTGAACCACGGCGGCACCGAGATGGGCCAGGGGCTCTACATCAAGGTGGCGCAGGTCGTCGCCGAGGAGTTCCAGATCGACCTCGACCAGGTGAAGATCACCGCCACGACCACCGGCAAGGTGCCGAACACTTCGGCCACGGCAGCCTCTTCCGGTTCCGACCTGAACGGCATGGCCGCGCAGAACGCCGCGCGGCAGATCAAGCAGCGCCTGATTGATTTCGCTTCCGAAACGCACGGTGTGCCAAAGGAGCAGGTGATTTTCCTGCCCAACCGCGTGCGCATCGGTAATCAGGAGGTGCCCTTCGCGGAGCTGGTGAAGCAGGCCTACATGGCGCGCGTGCAGCTCTCCGCCGCCGGTTTCTACAAGACCCCGAAGATCCATTGGGACCGGGAGAAGGGCCAGGGCCATCCGTTCTATTATTTCGCCTATGGCGCGTCCTGCTCGGAAGTTTCCGTCGACACTTTGACCGGCGAGTACATGGTCGAGCGCACCGATATCCTCCATGAAACCGGCCGCTCGCTGAACCGCGCCATCGATCTCGGCCAGGTGGAGGGCGGCTTTATCCAGGGCATGGGCTGGCTGACCACGGAGGAACTCTGGTGGGACGGCAAGGGCCGCCTTCGCACCCATGCGCCGTCGACCTACAAGATACCGCTCGCTTCCGACCGGCCGAAGATCTTCAACGTGACGCTGGCCGACTGGCCAGAGGCCGGCGAGCCGACCATCCACCGCTCGAAAGCGGTTGGCGAACCGCCCTTCATGCTGGCCATGTCCGTTCTGCATGCGCTTTCCGACGCGGTCGCCTCGGTCGCAGATCACAAGGTCTGCCCGCGCCTCGACGCGCCGGCGACGCCGGAGCGCGTGCTGATGACCATCGAACGGCTGAGGAGGGCTTCATGACGCGGAAATCCGATCTCGACTATCTGCGCCTGGCGATCGCGGTCGCCGAAAAATCGAAGACCGGCGGCAATCATCCCTTCGGCTCCATCCTTGTCGATGAAAACGGCGAGGTGATCGGCGAGGGGCTGAACACGACTTCCGTCGATGGCGGGCCCGGCCATTCGGAAGCCAATCTGGCGCGCATGGCGGCCCGGAAATTCGCGCCGGACTTCCTGCGCAAATGTACGCTCTACACCTCCGTCGAACCCTGCAGCATGTGTTCGGGCACGATCTATTGGGCCAATATCGGCAAGGTCGCCTATGGCATGTCGGAGAAGCGGCTGGCACAAATGACCGGCGACAACCCGGAAAACCTGACCCAGGATCTCCCCTGCCGCGACGTCTTCAAGGCCGGCCAGTGGCAGGTCGATGTCTTCGGTCCCTTCCCGGAAGTGGAAAACGAGGTTGCGGCGACGCATATTGGCTTCTGGGACAGAGAGGTCGCGCCGGCCTGATCAATAGGCTTTTGGCAAGCGGCCTTCGGCAAAGTAACGCATGGCCAGCACCAGACAGGGCGTCGAGGCCTTCCTCGCGAAATCACCCGCCGCGGCGCTCATCGAAGTGGCGGAGGCAAAGGGTTCGACGCCGCGCGAAAAAGGCGCGTGGATGCTGGTCTCGCCAACCGCCACCTTCGGCACCATCGGCGGCGGCCAGCTCGAATTCATGGCCATTGCGAAGGCAAGGGAGGCGCTGGGGCTTCCACCCTCCCCCTTGTGGGGAGGGTCGGCCGGCCCCCGGGTCTTGCCTTCGGCAGGCCCAAGGACGGGCTCCGCCGACCGGGGTGGGGGTAGCAAAAAATCGCCGCCTGCATCTTCACCCCCACCCCGTCTCGCAGATTCCGCTTCGCGATCTCTGCTCGCCGACCCTCGCCACAAGGGGGAGGATGACGAGCTTTCGCTCGACATCCCGCTCGGCCCCGAGATCGGCCAGTGCTGCGGCGGCCGGGTGGAGATCAGCATTCGTCATGTCGATCCCGTCTTGCGCGATTGCCTGCTGGCAACCGCCGCCGCGGAGGACACCGCCCTGCCCCATGTCTATCTCTTCGGCGGCGGCCATGTCGGCCATGCACTTGCTTCCGCGCTTTCGCTGCTGCCGCTCAACGTGGCCGTCGTCGAGACGCGCGCCGATGCGCTCGAGGGCATGCCGGAAAGCGTCGCGACCAGGCTGACGCCGGTGCCGGAGGAGGCCGTCCGCGCGGCGCCGGCGGGCTCCGCCTTCGTCGTGCTCACCCACGACCATGCGCTCGATTTCCTGATCGTGGCCGAAGCGCTGAAGCGCGGCGATGCCGCCTATGTCGGCATGATCGGCTCGAAGACGAAAAAGGCGACATTCAGGAGTTGGTTCCTGAAGACGGCCGGCGGCACGGAAGAGGAATTCGCGCGCCTCGTCTCGCCGATCGGCGGCAGCGGCGTCCGCGACAAGCGCCCGGCGGTGATCGCCGCGCTCGCCGCCGCCGAGATCATGACGGCGCTCGCCAACAACCAAGGCTAGCCGCCTAATATATCCACTCGCCGCGCCCGAGCGTCTTCACTGCCTCGACGATACGGGTGAAGCTGGTGCGCGCGCGGCCGACGCTGTGCCGCGCCCTCAGATAGCCGTGCACGAGCCCCTTTTCGTTGAACCAGGCGCAGCGCCCGCCGTCGGCCGTGATCCGCTCGCAATAAGCCTGCCCGTCGGATGAAAGCGGATCGCATTCGGCCGACACGATCACCGTCGGCGGCAGATTGGCGAAGTTGGCGTCCTTCAGCGGCGCATAGGTGATGTCGTCCGAGACATCGGCGCCGCCGGTGTGCACATCCTTGTAGAATGCCATGTCGCGCACGGTCAGCATCGGCGCCTCGGCATGGGTGACGTAGGAGCCCTTGGTGCGATCGCCGCCCAGGCTGGGATAGATCAGCACCTGCCCGATCGGCCGGCGCTTATGGCCCCGCGTCGCGTGGCTCACCCCCGCAGCAAGATTGCCGCCGGCTGAATCGCCGCAGAGCGCGATCTCGCGCCTGTCCGTCGCGATGGCCCACTCGAACGCGGCAAGGGCGTCGTCGAATGCCGCCGGATGCAGGTGCTCCGGCGCCAGCCGGTAATCGACCGAGACCACTTCGTAGCCGGTGCGCGCGCAGAGTTCCGCGCAGATGTCGTCGTGGCTGTCCAGCCCGCCGAGAATGAAGCCACCGCCGTGGAAATAGAGCACCAGCGCCGCATGTTCGGCCTTCTCGTTTCGATAGGTGCGGATCGGAATGTCGTGGTCCTCTTCCGCGATGACGCCGTCTTCGGCGCTGACGCCTTGCGGATAGCCGACAAAGAATTCGCGGCACAAACGGTCGTAGGTCGCCCGCTGCTGCTCGATCGTGTAGTCGACCGCATCCGGCGGATAATAGCTGTTGGTGCGCTCGATGAACGCCCAGGTCTCGGCGTCGAGGAGCGTGCGGTAGTCGGTCACGCTATGAATGGGTGATCGACACCCCCCTCTGGCCTGCCGGCCATCTCCCCCTCATGGGGTGAGATCGGCCTTCGCGACTTACTTCGCCAATCTCGGATGTCTTGATCCATGCTCCGGCGAAAGCGGTCGGCGTGATCTCCCCCCTTGAGGGGGAGATGGCCGGCAGGCCAGAGGGGGGTGCGAAAGACGGCTTTCATCGCCGTGCTCACAAATCTCACCTCCCCTTCCACACCGGGTCGCGCTTCTCGGCGAAGGCGCGGAAACCCTCCAGATTGTCCTCGGAGGCATAGAGCTCGTCGACGGTGCGGAACTTGCGCTGGGTGATCCGGTTCATCGCGTCCTGGAAGGTCATAGCCTCGGCCTCGCGCGCCACCTCCTTGATCGCGGCGAAGACGAGCGGCGGCCCGCTGGCGAGCAGCCGCGCGATCTCCCAGACGCGCTCCTCGAGCTTCTCCTTCGGCAGCACCTCGTTGACCAGCCCCCATCGCTGCGCCTCCGCGGCGTCCATCCAGCGGCCGGTCAAAAGCAGGTCCATGGCGACGTGATAGGGAATGCGCTTCGGCAGCTTGACCGTCGCAGCGTCGGCGAGCGTGCCGGCGCGGATTTCAGGCAGCGCGAAGCGGGAATGCTCGGCCGCGTAGATCAGGTCGCAGGAGAGCGCCAGTTCGAAGCCGCCGCCCACCGCCATGCCGTTGACGCAGGCGATCACCGGCTTGTTCAGGTCGCGCAGTTCCTGCAGGCCGCCGAAGCCGCCGACGCCGTAATCCCCATCGACGGCGTCGCCGGCGGCCGCGGCCTTGAGGTCCCAGCCG